>WJKV01000027.1 GCA_014728875.1 Candidatus Woesearchaeota archaeon
GAATCCTGGTCTACGGCCCTCCTGGAACAGGAAAAACTTTGCTGGCAAAAGCAGTCGCTCACGAAAGCGAAGCTAATTTCATATTAGTGAAAGGGCCGAGCATGCTGAGCAAATGGGTCGGAGAAAGCGAGAGAGGAGTCAGAAAGATATTCAGCAAGGCAAGACAAACCTCACCTTGCATCATCTGTTTTGATGAACTGGACAGTATCGCGCCTAAGAGGGGCATCAGTTCTGACAGCCAGGTCACAGAAAGAGTATTGAACCAATTGCTTACAGAGATGGACGGATTGGAAGAACTGAACGATGTTGTGATAATCGCAACAACAAACAGGCCGGATATTCTTGACAGCGCTCTTCTGCGGCCAGGAAGATTCGACAGGATAATACTGGCAGGAGTTCCCGATGAAAAGACAAGAGAAGCTATCCTTAAAGTGCATACCAAAGGCATGCCGCTTAAGAATGTGGATATAAAGAAACTTGCTAAAAAGATAGAAGGTTATGTAGGAGCAGACATAGAAGGCGTGTGCAGGGAAGCGGCAATGCTCGCATTAAGAAATGACATCAAATCAAAAGAAATAACAATGGAGCATTTTGAAGAGGCCATCAAGAAAGTGAAGGCGAGCGCAAACAAAGACATACAGCAATTGTATAAATCTTTGGAAAGCAAATTCAAGCAGTCGACAGCCACTGAATTGAGAAAAGAAGCTCCGAGCTATGTCGGCTGAGAGTAACATTTATAAAACATAATAAAATCTTATTTCTTATGGAATTTCAGCAAGGGGATAAAATAAAGGTCATTGCCAAAGATAGAGAATATGAAGGCATAGTCATGCCTAATGAGACTGAAAATTTGGTGATCAAACTGGACAACGGCTATAATGTGGGGATCGACAAAAAAAATATAGTCAAGACAGAACTGATTGAGAAATTCAAGCCTGTCGAAAGAAAAGAAGAAGAACCAGAACCTAAAAAAGGGCTGCCTTCTATCCTCATCCTGCATACCGGCGGGACTATCGCGAGCAAGGTAGACTATCGGACAGGAGGAGTCATTGCCAGATTCGAGCCTGAAGAGATATTGAACATGTTCCCTGAGCTGAAGGAAATTGCTAACATAGACAGCAAGCTGATGACCAATGTCTGGAGCGAGAATATCACATTCAAGCATCTGAAGAAATGGGCAGAACTTATTGCAGATGTAATCAAAAAAAATGGCGCATTTAAGGGGATCATCATGACGCAAGGTACTGATGTTCTCACTTCTACAAGCGCAGCTTTGGCATTAATGCTCCAAAATTGCCCGATACCTGTCATCCTGGTCGGCGCGCAGAGAAGCAGCGACAGGGGAAGCAGTGATGCAGCAATGAATTTGATATGTGCTGCAGAATTCATAGCAAAAACAGATTTTACAGGCGTAGCTGTCTGCATGCATGAAAAAGAAGATGATACTTTCTGCCATATTCTGCCTCCATGCAAGGCAAGGAAAATGCACAGCAGCAGAAGGGACGCATTCAGGCCAATAAATACAAAAGCATACGCAAGAGTGGATTATAACACAAGAGAGATTGAATGGGTTGACAAGCCTGAAATAAAGCAAGCTGAGTTTAAATTAATGCCAGAGATGGAAGAGAAGGTTGGCCTTGTCAAAACCTATGTTAATTTCAATCCTAAATTATTCGAAGCATTCAAAGGATATAAAGGTCTGATCATAGAAGGAACCGGTCTAGGACAAGCACCAGTATTTACGCAAGACAAAGATTCTGAACAAAACGAATTGAATTTCAATGCCTTGAAAGAACTGATAGAGTCAGGCACAATAGTTTTTATGACAACACAGACTATCTATGGCTCTGTCCAGATGCACGTATACAGCGCAGGAGTAGATCTTGTCAAGGCAGGAGTTATGGAGGCAAAGATGCTGGCAGAGACAGCTTATATCAAGCTTGCCTGGCTGCTGGGAAATTTCGGAAATAAAGACAAGGAAAAAATCAAGGAACTGATGCAGAAAGACTTCGTCGGCGAGACCTTCGCGCGGATAGAAGAAGATACTTTCTTGATCTAACCAGTATCAATTATAATTTCTAGTAAGATAATTATTTAGTGTGAATTTTCGTAATAATTTTTCATTGACAAGCCTTTCAAACTTCTCAACATCTGAGAAATGCCTTGTTTTCCTGAATCTCCAATGACCTCTTATATCATCATAGTAATTCTTGCCCGGCTTCATCCTCTTCCACAAGATGTCTACCATGTCTTTTGCACCTTTCTCAAACTCATCAGGCCCGAACAAAGAATATCTTATTACCTGAGGCTCTCCGTCAGGATGTCTTTCAGGAGAATGGAAATAGCGCTTTTCAAAATAAAAAGTATCATCATCTTCTCTCAACAATCTGACTGTATAGAACCGTCTTCTTGATTGCTTCGTGATAAAGTCTTCAAAATTGAATATGAAACATTTTCCTTCCTGCATTCCCTCAAGTATCCTTTGCGCGAGCTGCTGTTTGTTTTTTGCCAATTCATCTCCTTTTGCCCTCAGCAAATCGCGCACAGGGAACGTGACGTACTGCCTATCTTTATTGTCAAGAAAACCCCGAGAGAATACTTCTGCAGCTATTGCTTCTGGAAGCTTGAACCTCTGCCTTTTTCCGCTCATCAATCTTCTCATCATATCCCAAGAACCCCCGTTATGTACATCGAAAGTTTTCATCAATACATTGTAAATGTCCGGAGAGAATTCACCTTCTCTTTGTGCTGCTTCTCGCCCAACA
>WJKV01000028.1 GCA_014728875.1 Candidatus Woesearchaeota archaeon
AACTAACATACCATCCGTTTGTTCCTTCTACTTTTTCCCCCAAGAACCCTTTTTGCATTACTAATTTCTTTAAAAATTCATTTATTGAATCCCATCTTTTATTCTTATCGCGTTTTGTGCCTTTTGCAACAACTTCCGCAAGGCCTTTTGAAACTCCATCTTCAATTAGTTCTTCCCCAACACTTCCGCCAGGGCTTTGTCCTCTACTCAATAACTTATACAATAATACAGACAACCCATAGACATCTGCACGATGATCGATATCTTCTCCTTTACGCTGTTCAGGAGACATGTAATCCAGGGTTCCTCCGATCGGACCTGTAATGCTCACGACACTTTGTCCGCACATAGAATTCTGCATGTGCTCTTTCTTTGCTTTCGCAAGACCGAAGTCTACAATGAACACTTCCCCTTTCTCATTGACCAGGATATTGCCAGGCTTTATGTCCTGGTAAGTGACGCCTTGTGAATGTGCATATTCCAATGCTTTGCTGATTTTATATACTATTTTGAGCTTTTCGTTCAAACTTCTTTCTGCAGTAACATCCAAAGGCTTGGCATCAACATAAGGCAATCGAAGATAAACATCGCCGTTGTCCTGCACAAGCTCTTCGACACCTACAATATTAGGATGCTTTAATCTTTTGGTTACATTTGCCTCCCTCATTAGAGCGTCTATTGCTTTTTGACCTAATTTATCCTTCGGCCGTTTCAATGCGACAACTGTTCCGTTGTTCTCTGCTTTATAGACAACACCGAAACCGCCTTGTCCTAATCTTTCTGTTAATGTAAATTTTCCTACTTTCCGTCCGATAATAGGATCTTTTTCAGCTTCTCTTTGATCTATATTAGCAGTTCTCGTTCTTTCGAGCATTCCAGAAAGTTCAAGTGATTGTTCTTTTGCAGCGGTTTTAGGTTGTTCTGCTTCTCTTGGCAGTTCCGCTTTTATAGTTTTTTCTGCTTGTACAGGTGCTTCTGTTTCCTTAGGTTTTTCAACAACTTCAGAAGATCGTTCTTCTACTACTTCGCTTTCCCCCTCGCTTTCCGGGTCTGCAAAAATTTGTGGCATTTTATAACTCAACTATTTTTCCTTGTCTGCCTACGTTTATTACCTTTGTATTTCCTACTTTTTCTTCTACGCCTTCTGCTTCGTGCACGTGGCAGCAGAACAGAATGTCTGGTTTGAACTTGTCGACAGCTTTTCTTATCCCTGTGCTTCCAGGGAACATGCACAATTTCTCCATCAATGCTCCTTCAGGATGCACATGAGTCACCATGATTTTTTTCTGTAGATCCTTAATATATTTGAAGCCTTTTTCCAGCTCTTCAAACATCTCTTCCTCGGTAAGCTGATTAATGCCGATGTTTGCACCGCCACACCCAAACACGCCGATTCCATCATCTACTTTAACAGCATAGCCGTGCAGGTTTGTGGCATTATACACTTTAGACAAGAAATCAGCAGTTGCAAACGACTCGTGATTTCCAGGTATCAGCATGACCTTTTTCCCTTTCTTTACAAAAGGCCCTATCAGATTGTCAGTGCTTGTCTCTGCATAAGTGATGTCGCCGCATATGACAACCAGATCCACTTTCTCTTTCTCTGCCTTTTCAGCCAGTTTTTTGGCCAGGCCGGTATCCCCATGAATGTCCCCTGTAGCTAATATCTTCATCTTCTTAGTGGTTGCCATTTTTGTATATAAGGCTTTGGCCCATTTATAAAGCTTATGCAAGTCACTACTGAAAGGAGACAACAAACCGAAAGATTTATAAAGGGAAGATTAATATATCATATATAAGGAATAAAAGGGAAAAAACCGACTGAAAGGAGCGTCGAGCATGCCAAAGCCAAAGATAAAAAAGCACAAGAAAAAGCAGGATAAGCCTACTGAAAAAGCGCCTGAAAGGAAAAAACTGACTATTCAGGAGCAGATAAAGGAGTTTGAAAAAGAGCTTAGTACGACCAAGTACAACAAGAAGACCCAGCATCACATCGGTCTGGTAAAGGCTAAGATCGCAAAGTTAAGGCAGAAGATGCTTAGCGGCTCTAAAAAGAAAAAGGGCGAAGGCTACAGTGTAAGAAAGACAGGCGACGGCACTGTGATTCTTTTGGGATTTCCCTCTGTTGGTAAATCCACTTTATTGAACGCACTGACAAATGCAAATAGTGCAGTAGGCAGCTACAATTTCACTACTCTGGATGTAGTTCCCGGCTTGATGAAGTACAATTATGCAAAGATTCAGGTCCTGGATGTTCCTGGAATAGTGAAAGGTGCGGCAGACGGCACAGGAAGAGGGAGAGAGGTTCTTGCAGTTATGAGAAGCGCGGACCTTGCTGTAATCATAATCGATGTAAACAAGCCTGAAGAATTTAGCGCAATAATGAAAGAAGTGCACGATTCAGGAATAAGGCTGAATCAAAGGATGCCCGACGTGAAAATATCCAAAAAAGGAAGAGGCGGGATAAGAGTGGGAGCCACTCTAAAGCTCACAAAACTGTCAAAAGAAACAATAAAATCAATCGCAGGCGAGTTCGGCATCATAAATGCAGACATTGTGATAAGGGAAGACATTGACGAGGACCAGCTTATAGATGTGATAGAAGGAAACAGGCATTATATTCCGAGCATAATTGTGATCAACAAGATAGACATGGTCGACGAAGAACTGTTAGAGAAAATAATAGGAAACATCAGGCCTGACTTGTGCATCAGTGCGACAAAGAAGCAGTACATTGAAAAACTGAGAGAGATGATCTTTGACAAACTGGGACTGATAAGGATATATCTTAAGGAAGTCGGAAAAGAAGCAGACCTGGTCGAACCACTCATAATGTTCAAGGACTGTTCTATAGAGGATGTCTGCGACAAGCTGCACAGGGATTTTGTAAAGAAATTCAAGTTCGCAAGGATCTGGGGAAGCAGCAAGTTTCCCGGCCAGAAGCAGATGCTGAAATACAGGCTGAAGGACAAGGACATTTTAGAAATACACATGAGCTGATTTCATTCTTGAATTACACTATACATTTAAATACAATATGATCATTTATATTTGCGAGGCGATGTGTTGGCGAATTTATGAGCTGGCATTAAACTCGTAAGAGGTGAAATTTAATGGCTAAAAGGAGAAGGACTACAAAAAGGAAAGCTACAAAACGAAAAACTGCAAGAAGAAAGCCGGCAAGAACTGCATCAAGGCCGATGACTGCTCCTAAAAGGGCATTGATCAATGCAAAGGCAGCAGGGCTTGCAGTAGGAATCTTGTGGGCTGTTGCGCTGTTCATCACTACAATAGTCAGCATGTACAAGGGATACGGTTCTGCTTTCTTGAATGCAGTATCGACTGTCTATCCAGGATATACAATAACCTGGGGCGGTGCATTTGTCGGCCTTATTTATGGTTTCCTTGACGGATTCATTGGAATAGTGATTGTAGTATGGCTGTACAATTACTTTGCTAAGAAATTGTGACGACATCTTCTATTTTTTTTACTTTTAATTTTTACAAATATTTAAATACCAAATATCAAATGTTCGAGTGAAAATGGCATTAGAAGCAGTCCAGAAATTCAAACTGAAGAGATTCGTAAAAGACCTGTCAGTGCACAAGGGCAGGCATACAGAATTGGTTAGTGTATACATTCCTGCAGGTTATGACATGAACAAGATAATCTCGCATTTGCAGGAAGAGCAGGGCACTGCCTCTAACATCAAGAGCGCCTCAACAAGAAAGAATGTGCAGGCTGCATTGGAAAGGATGATCCAGCACCTGCGAATCGTAGGTAAGACCCCGCCGAACGGCCTTGCGGTCTTCAGCGGAAATGTCGCAGAACGTGAAGGCAAGACAGATGTTCAGGTCTGGAGCATCGAACCTCCTATCGAACTGAAGCAGAGGATCTACAGGTGCGACAAGGAATTCGTCCTTGAGCCTCTTGAAGAGATGCTTGAATCAAGAGAAGTATACGGGATGGTTGTAATGGACAGGAGGGAAGCGACATTTGCATTATTGAAAGGCAAGTCCGTAGTTCCGCTCCAGAAGATAGGCAGCAATGTTCCCGGAAAGACAAGAGCAGGCGGACAGTGCCTTGTGCCTGAAACAAAAGTAAGGCTGGCGAACGGTTCCCTTAAGAAGATAGAGAAGATAAAACTGAATACTAAACTGAAGAGCTATGATTTTGAGAAAGGAAAATTCATCAAGTCTCCCTGCAGTGCCGCCTGGTATGTCAAGAAAACAGACCTGTGCACAATAAAAACAACTAAAGGAGAGATAAAAGCAAGTCCCGACCACCTGTTCTTTGTCAAGGTGCCGTTGAAACGCATTGACGATTACAAGATTGTGCAAAAGACAGCGCGCGCATTAAAGACAGGAGAATTCTTGTTTTATGTCAAGGGTAGCAAACTGCATGATGCAATGATCACCAGGAAAAGCACGAGAAAAGGAAAATTCACAATGGTAGACATCACTGTGGAGAACCAGAATTTTGTGGCCGGCAATTTCATCGTGCACAACAGTGCACAGCGTTTCGCCCGAATAAGAGAAGGGGCCGCTATAGACTTCTACAAGAAGATCGCAGAGATAATGAAAGAGCAGTACTTGCATCTGGACAATCTTAAGGGCATACTTTTCGGCGGGCCAGGACATACCAAGCACCAGTTCCTGGAAAAAGGCTATGTCACAGACCAGGTCGCAAAAAAGATAATCGCGGTCAGGGACACGAGCTATACAGATGAATTCGGCCTGCAGGAGCTGCTGCAGAAGTGCGAGGATACTCTGGCGTCAGAAGAGATCGCAGGAGAGAAAAAGATAGTAAACAGGTTCTTGGGCATGCTTGCCACTGACGCCAAGAAAGTGGCATACGGACTCCAGCAGGTCAAGGACACACTTGAACTCGGTGCAGTTGAAGTCCTTCTGGTATCAGAGGCGCTGCCAGAAGAAGAGGCAGAGGCCTTGGAGAAAAAAGCACAGGAATTCAATACAGAAGTAAGGATGATAAGCACTGAGACCAGGGAAGGTGTGCAGCTTAAGGAGATAGGCATGGTCGGTGCGATCCTGCGCTATCCGATTGAGACTTAAAATGGGATTTGCAGAAGAAGCTTTCAAGGAAATGTTTCCGAACAAACAGATACCTGTTATTATTCTTGACTATAGCGGCAGATTCAGTCCGTACAATGCAAACGTGAAGCTTGCGAACAACAGGCTCTTTTTTTCTTTGTCAAAAGAATGGAAGACAGTCGATGTATCAATCAGGAAAGGGCTCATACAGAACCTGCTCCTCAAATTGTACGGAAGAAAAGGCGAGAAGATAAATAAGACAATCTATATTGATTTGTATGACAGTTTCACCAAGAATCTGCATCATTCCATTGCCAAGACAAAAACAGACCCTCTTCTTGAGATGTCCTTCAACAGGGTCAATGACAGATTCTTCTACGGGCTCATAGAGCAGCCGAATCTTGAATGGTCAGGCTACAGCAAGACTACTCTGGGAACGTACAATTATCAGACAGACACCATCAAGGTGAGCAGATTCTTCCACGACGCTCCAGAAGACATGCTTGATTACATTATGTATCATGAGGTACTGCACAAAAAGGTCAAATTCAAGAACACAGGCCTGAACTGCCTGCATCACACTTATGAATTCAGGCAGAGGGAGCGCGAGTTTCCTGATCAGAGAAAGATAGAGAAAGAGATAGGCAATTTTCTAAGATGGAAAAGAAAGCCTGTGGCCCAGAAACTCATTGCAGCAAAGAAAAAGAAAAAAGATCAAAAGATAAACAAGCAGTTCAATCTGAAAAGGTGGTTGTTTGGCGACTGAAAGGGAAAAGATAGAGCAGCTGTTGAAAAAAGAGACACTTTCTGCGAGAGAGCTCGCCCAGAGACTGGACATAGATATAGCTGATGTTATTGAAGATCTGAGGCATGTGAGGAAAAGCACACAGCCTCCGCTGAAATTCAAGATACATCCTGCCAGATGCAACCACTGCGGTTTCATATTCAAGGAGAGAACAAAAGTAAAGACTCCGAGCAAATGCCCGAGCTGCAGGAGCGAGAGCATAACAGAAGCAAGATACAGCATAGGGTAAGGCAAATTCAGGCTTTGACCAAAATCTTTATAAATAAATCCGGTTTCTTTCAGAGAAAAGGGTCAAAAAGGAGGGTTTTTAATATGGCTACAAAGAAATTATTGCCTTTAGCAGCTATGGAGAAGATTATGAGGGCTGCTGGAGCCAGCAGAGTCTCAGAAGATGCAAAATCAGCATTAAAAGAAGTTTTGGAAGACATTGGCCAGGAGATAGCAGCAAAAGCGAATCAATTGGCATTGCACAGCGGAAGGAAAACTATAAAAGCATCTGACATTAAACTGGCTG
The DNA here is from genome assembly GCA_014728875.1 of Candidatus Woesearchaeota archaeon. Taxonomy (GTDB): domain Archaea; phylum Nanobdellota; class Nanobdellia; order Woesearchaeales; family WJKV01; genus WJKV01. Next base: position 6,372 of record WJKV01000028.1, read on the forward strand.
CAAAGGAATAGGTCTATATATTTTAGGGGTGTTTATATGGCAGAAGAAGGCAAAACAGAAGTTAAATCTGTATCATCATTAAAGAAGGGAAGCAACGTCGTCATGGACGGCATTGCTTGCAGGGTTACAGACATAAGTGTTTCACGGCCGGGCAAGCACGGCCATGCAAAAGTGCGGTTAGAGGCTGTCGGCATCTTGGACGGCAAGAAACGACAGACAATAATGCCTGGACACGATAATATTGAAGTTCCTATCATAGAAAAAAAGAACGCGCAGGTGTTGTCCATAACAGACAATACTGCGAATGTGATGGACATGGAATCTTATGAGACTTTTGATCTTGAGATTCCAGAAGAGCTCAAGGGCCAGGTGGTAGAAGGCTGCACAGTCCTTTACTGGATTTTGCTTGACGCAAAGGTAATGAAGCAGGTAAAATCCCAATAAACAATAAAAGCAACAAAAAAGTAAAAAGTAAAATAGAAAAAATAATTCAAAGGATTTAAAATGGCAAGATTTCCAGAAGCAGAAGCGCGGTTTTTCAATAATGTATTTATCTGCAAGAAATGCAAGAATAAGATGAAAGCTCCTATCAGGAAAGTCTTGGCAGGGACAATCAAGTGCAGGAAATGCAAATATCCTAACTTAAGGCCAAAGAGAAAGAAAAAATAAACATAAAATAAAGAGGTTGATGGATGAATTATGCAGAACTCATTTCTATTGTTATTTTCTTGATATTTCTAAGCCTGTTTTTATTCTTTAACCGGAAAAAGCTGAAGATACAGAAGATAATCTTTCCTTTGTTCTATCTGATTATGCTCAGGACCAGTGTCGGCCTGAATTTCATGGAGAAATACGGCAAGAAATACAGGGACCTGCTGGTGTTTATTGGAAACTGCTTTATCGGTTTTGCTGTCCTGGGAATGATATTCATCTTTATAATGCTGTTCTATACGATCGTCAAAAGCCTGTTCATTCCTGCAGACATCCCGCCTGTGAGTCCTGTGCTTCCGTATGTCCCCATCCCCGGCTTGGGAAGTATCGGTTTCTGGCACTGGATAATCGCGATATTTGTTCTTGCAGTCTCGCACGAATTTGCGCACGGCATCATTGCAGTGGCCAACAAGATAAAGATAAAGAGCAGCGGTCCTGCATTTTTCTCTGTCTTTATTCCTGTGATACCTGCTGCTTTTGTAGAGCCTGACGAGAAAAAGTTCCAGAAAAAGAGCGACATAAAAAAATACAGCGTGTACAGTGCAGGCCCTGTCACGAACATAATCCTTGGCATCCTGCTGATGGTCGTGGTTGTTAACCTGATTCTTGTTCCGATCGAGAACCACTATGCAAAGCCTTTTGCTCTGGAAGTGACGTCGCAGGAAGATCCTGACCTTCCTGCTTACGGCATGTTTGAAGAGCCCACATTGATATCCTATGTGAACGGCGAAAAGATAACAGACAGGAACGCCTTTTTAGAGAAGATGTTTTGCGTCCGGCCCGGAGAAGAGATTGTTCTGGCCAATGATGAAAAAGAATATTCAATAACAACAGAAGAAAAAGACGGCAAGGCAGTGCTCGGAATACTGTTCAAGGAGAAAAGACAGTGGCCGAGCGAAAGAGCAGGCACGATCTTCTCGTGGATCAAGGACCTTATAAAATGGACTGCATTATTGAACATATTCGTAGGTCTTGCGAACCTGCTTCCTCTGGGGCCTATCGACGGCGGACTTATCCTGAAGACTCTGCTCGAAAGACTTTTCAAGGACAAGAAAAAGGCAATGAGATGGTGGGCAGGCATCAGCATATTCACATTACTGCTGTTGGTTATAGGCTTGGGCATGTACCTCTTCACTTTATAAATCTTAAAAACGGATTTTCTATAATTTTATAAATTCATTATATACTTCAATTGGTATGGTGTACAGAATCGGCCTGGATGTTGGTGCGCAGAGCGTAAATGCCGCAGTTCTGGATGAGAAAGGAAACATTCTTTATGTTGCGCCCTATATTAGACACAAAGGAAGACCTGTCGACACAACAAAGGAAGTCCTGGATGAAATAAAATTCAGGTTCGAAGGAAATGCTTTTCAATTGGCAGTGACAGGAAGCAACAAGAGGGATTTTGCAAAACAATTGGGGGCTTATTATGTCGGCACAATAGAGGCGCAGATACTGGGCGCGCCAGAGGATGCAGAACAGATCATCTGCATCGGCAACAGCGGCGCCAAGTTCATAAGCAGGAAAGACAGCAATCTCGATTTTGAAACAAACAATGCGTGTGCAGCAGGAAGCGGCGCTTATCTTGATGAGATGGCTGCGAAATTCAACTTGACTCCTGCTGAATTTTCTGAATTCGCCTTGGGTTCCAAGAATCCGGTGCAGATAAGCTCGCGGTGCACTGTGTTTGCAGACAGTGACGTTATAGGGCAGCAGCAGAAAGGCGCGCCTGATGTGGAGATCGCAGGCGGCTGTGTCGATGCGATTGTCAGGGGCTATATACAGGAAATAGCAAAAGGCGCGCGATTCACAGGCATCACCAGCTTCCAGGAAGGGGTTGCATTGAACAAAGCGGTTGTGAAAAGACTGGAAGAGAGGTTGTCGGCCGGCAGAAACAGCAGCACTCTTGTCATTCCAGAGCATCCCTATGCAACAGGCGCGGTCGGCGCGGCGAGGGCGTTGAATCCAGGGCATGAACTTTTTGATTTTGACTACAGCAGATTCTTTCAGGAACAGCCAAATGGTTCCTGCACAGTTTGCATCGGCGCGAGAAAGCTTGTTTTAGAAAAGAGCAGGATTTTTCCGGATTCAGACCTGTACTCTTTCCCGGAAAAACAACAACAAAAAGTTAATGCGTATCTCGGCTTTGACGTCGGCAGTGTTAGCACGAATGTTGTTGCGATCGACGAGAGCAATAATCTGATCGCGCGTTCTTATGTGTCCACGGGCGGGAGACCGATAAATGCGATACAAATGGGCATGCAG
>WJKV01000029.1 GCA_014728875.1 Candidatus Woesearchaeota archaeon
CAGCAAGGCAAGGCATAAAAGGCAAAAAAGCTACAGGTAAGAGGTCAAAAATGATAATACCAATCAGATGTTTCAGCTGCGGAAAACCCATCGGTCATTTATGGGAGAAATACAAGGAAAAAATAAAGAAGGGAGTCGACCCAAAGAAAGCGATGGACGAGCTCGGCCTTGAAAGATACTGTTGCAGAGCAATGTTCATGGGCCAGAAAGACCTGATAGACATCGCAGCAAGATTCAAGAAATTCTAATTTTTCTTTTATTTTCATCTTTGATTCTCAGCATAATGTTTATAAATGGTGCTGGTTTTCAGTCCCAATATGGCAGAGAAGCTTGACTTTGTGAAGATCCAGGACAAATGGAAGAAAAAATACAAAGAAAGCAGAGTAGGAGAAGCTGAAATTGACAAAAACAAAAAGAAATGGTTCATGATCTGGGCCTACACTACTGCTTCTGGTTTTATCCACATGGGGCACATGAGGGGCTATAGCTATACTGATGTCATCTGCAGATACAAAAGGATGAACGGACACAATGTACTATTGCCTGCAGGAGCGCACGCCACAGGCAACGGCGCAATAACAAAAGCCTACAGACTCAAACAGAAGGATCCAAAACTTATCGCAGAGTTCAAGGAAAACAGGGTGTCTGATGAAGATCTGAAACGCATAGAAGATCCAGAAGAGTTTGTCAATTTTTTCTGCAAACAATACATTGACAATTTCAGGACTTTCGGCTTTATCGGGGACTGGGAAAGAAGGTTCATCAACACTATATCTCCGGACTATAATAAATTCATAACATGGCAGTTCCTGAAACTGAAAGAGCTTGAACTGCTGACGCAGAAACCGTATTTTGCAACTGCCTGTGTCAAATGCGGGCCTGTCGCAGTGGATCCGAGCGAGATGGACCTGCAAAAAGGCGGAAATGCAGAACAGCAGGAATTCACATTGATCAAACTCAGATACAAAGAAGACGACCAATACATAATCTGCGCGACCTTGAGGCCTGAAACAATGTACGGCCAGACAAATATCTGGATCGATCCTGACACCGCTTATGCTAAAATAAGGGTTCCTGTACTAATCAAAGGCAAGAAGAAAAAAGAAATCTGGATAGTCAGCAGGGAATGCGCTGAAAAATTAAAATACCAGAAAGACGGTATAGAAGATGCAGGAGATATTCATTCAAAAGAGATGATGGGCAATTACTGTAGCGCGCCTGCTGTCAACAGAGAGGTCATTATTCTTCCTTCTGATTTCTGCGACCCTAATATAGGTACAGGAATCGTGACGAGCGTTCCGAGCGATGCTCCGCACGATTACATCGCTTTGGAGGATCTCAAGACAACAAAAAGCCTGTGGGAGAAATACGGTCTTCCTCATGAGGAACTGAAAAGGATTGAACTGATTCCTATAATAAAGACGCCGGGATACGGCGATTTTCCTGCAAAAGAGATCTGCGAGAGATTAGGCATAGAATCACAGCACGATCTCTCTAAACTTGAGCAGGCAAAAAAAGAAATCTATAAGCTCGGCTTCCATACAGGAACAATGAACCGGAACTGCGGACCGTATGCAGGAATGAAGGTCACTGAAGCAAAAGACAAGATGAAACAGGACCTTATTGAAGAAGGAGATGCAGATATCATGTATGATCTTTCAGAAGAGGTTGTCTGCAGGTGCGGGAATCCTGTTGTGATAAAAAGATATGACGACCAGTGGTTCATAAGATACAGCGATGAAGAACTGACAGAAAAGTCGAAAGGGCATGCAAAAACAATGAACATCTATCCTGAAAGCTACAGGGAGAACATGCGGGCCGCTCTTGAATGGTTCGAGGACAGGGCTTGCGCAAGACAGGGAAAATGGATGGGCACTGTGTTTCCATTCGACAAGAAATACATAATCGAGGCAATAAGCGACAGCACACTATATCCTATTTACTATCTTGTTTCTTTGTATGTTAATGAAGGAAAAATAAAAGAAGAGAACCTTACAGAAGAATTTTTTGATTTTGTGTTTTTAGGAAAAGGAGATCCGGCTGATGTCAGCAAAGAATGCAAGGTTGATGCTGAACTATTGAAGAAGATACAGGAAGATGTCAAGTATTGGTATCCTTTGGATATAAATCTTGGAGGAAAAGAGCATCAAAGGGTTCATTTTCCGCCATTTGTTATGAACCATGTCGCCATATTGCCGAAAGAATACTGGCCAAAGGGAATATTTGTGAATTACTGGATCGTCGGCAAAGAAGGAGGAAAACTGAGCAAGTCAAAAGGCGGGACCCTGCCGATACCCGGAGTCGCGCAGGAGTTCGGCGTGGACAACATGAGGCTGTATTATACGAATGCAGGCAGCCCTTTCGCAGATGTCGAGTTTGAAGAGAGCACAGTCCGGAACTACAATGCAAGACTGGAGAAGATCTGGGCCTTGTTCAACGACCTCCTTGAAACGATCGGTGAAAAGAAAGAGAACAGGGCTGGAAATAATAAAGACGAGAAAAAGCCTGCGGAAGAGAACAGCACAATGGACAGATGGATAGAAAGCAAGTTCAACAGCAGATTAAAGAACATAACAGAAAAGATGGAGCTGTTCGATTTCAAACTCAGCACTGACGAAGTCTATTTCAATATGTACAAAGATTTGATGATGTATAAGAATACCGGCGGATCAAACAGAAAGATAATCTCATCGATACTAAACAAATGGACAAGGATGATGAGCATATTCACTCCATTTATCGCAGAAGAGATGTGGGAGAAATTAGGCAACAAGGAACTTGCGGCTGTGCAGGACTGGCCTGAAGTAGAAGATAAAAAAATAGACAAGGCAATAGAAGCTGCAGAAGAGATGTTCATGAAGACAAGAGAAGACATAGCGCATGTGCTGAAGCTTGCAAAGATATCAGAACCTAAAGAAATAAGGCTGTATGTTGCGTCGGAATGGAAATACAGGCTTATTGAAGAGCTGGAATCTATACTTGAAAAGACCAAGAACCAAGGCCAAGTCATCAAGGAAGTGATGAGCAAGGAAGAATTCAAAAAGCACGGCAAAGATGTTGCAGCGATTGTACAAAGGATCATCAAGAACGGCAAGCTGCCTGCAAAAGCAGAACAAAAGACAGAACTAACTTTGCTAAAAGATGCAAAAGAGAATCTTGAAAAAGAATTCAAGAGCAGGATCAAAATCATCAAAGCAGAAGAGAGCAAAGAAGCGAAAGCCGGCCAGGCCATGCCTGGAAAACCTGCCATTCTAGTTGCTTGAATTGCGAAATACTTTTAAATGAATATTCCTTTTTATTGTGAATAACCAGACAATAATGTTAAAAGAGGTGATATAATGGCTAAGAAAAAAACAAGTAAAAGCGCATGCGAATGCTTTGTATGTTCTTTACCAAAATCCCATCTTGCATTATGGGGCATAATAATTTTGGTAATAGGTATTTTGTTCCTGCTTGTAGATCTCGGAAAATGGGATTTCTGGGGACTGCAATGGTGGACACTGGCTTTCATAATATTAGGACTTTGTAAGCTGTGCTGGGCAATGAACAAATAAATAATTAATCTTTTTATTTTCTTTTTCTCTAACTTTTAATAACATGCACATAGCACGCTTCCGGGTCATTATAGATAGTTATTTATATTAATGCTTCGCTTGATGCTGTGCTTTTAGAATCAGCCTGCGATTCCTCTTTCTAGAATGACTGCAGCAAGGATGCTGAACACTATCATTGTGAATGCTGCGATAAGGCAGTACATGACAGTTCCCTTGAGCATATTCCTTCCCAGCTGATACTGCTGGTTCAATTTATCGTCGCCGTTCTCTACTGTGTCGCTGAGTATCGTAAGGATGTAAATCAGCTGCACAACATATATGCCCACTATGATCTGGAAAAAGAATGTAGGTATGGTGTCGCCTGAGAAGATCTGTGCAAGGCCGCCAACATCGCCCAGCCCGCCTGTGGCCTGTGCAAGATTTAGCCTTCCAAGAATGAAGGTTATCATGCTGGTGATGCCGACAACAACACCGCTGATCGCAGGAGCCAGGAAACGCACCTGGGATTTCATGTCGCTTATTATCTCTGCCATCAAGTCCTTCAGACGCTCGTCAACCTTGTGTATTTCCTTTATGTATCTGCTGACATTCATCAGTGCCTGGGCTGCAATCCTGGGCCCTTTCTTGCTCGCCTCTACCAGAACTTTCATGCTGCTTTCGATTACTGCAGAAGGAAAGAACAATAATGCGCCGACTTTCTTGTTGAATATCGCATCGCTGACGCTCATCCCAAGCCTGGTTATGTTCTCAGTCACGATTGCAAAGAATTTTCCTGTCTCTGTGCCTTCAAGAGTCCGGGACACTTTGCTTAATGCTATCTCAGGAGGAAGGCCGTCCGCAAGCCTGTTGCCGAGCAGGAAAAGGCCGTTTGTAAACTCTGATTCCAATTTTTTTGTCCTGTTCCTCAGTTTTATGACCCCTTTGCTTCTGATCCTGAAATACAATCCTACTGCAAGGCCGAGACCAAGGACGACAAATATAGAGAATAAGCTCGCGCCCAGGCCAAAAGGTCCGATGAATACGTCTTTTCTTGTTGCTGACGGCCTGTAGTCGAGCATGCACGCAATCGGCTTCGCTTCCAGATTGACTGCTGGATTGAAAGTCTTGAAATTCTGGGTTATGCAGATATCAGACGGGATGTCAGAACCAGGAATCTGAGGAAGCGTCCTGCCGAGATATACAGGCGCCAGACCTATAATCACAAAAAAAATCACAACGATGATGCAGAAATAAACAGGATTTATTCTTTTGTTGATCAAAGGAATCTTTATCTTTTTTAATTTTTTCAGTTCTGGATTTATTTCACTTATATCAGTATCTCCATATCCTGTAGGTCTCTGCGACAATATGTTTCTTCCCATGAGGTATACTGCAATCGGAAGTATAATGTTGTATATTGTTGCGATATAATACCATCTGACCCCTTCCATAATGCTGACCATCAACGGAAGAACTACAAGACCAAGGATGGGCATTATAATTCCCATCATGTGGAGCATTGTCAGCGGACTGTGCAGATCGTGGGCATAACGCAGCATCTTCTCGTATGTTTCGCTCAATATCGCATCCAAAGATTTGTCCAGCAGTTCAAGACGCCTGGCCTCTTCCGGCTCCAAAAGACTGCTCTGGATTAGATTGAATGCCTCGACAAACTCGCTGTTCGTCTCCCTCCACTGGACGAGATATGCGTCAAGACTTTCCCTCACACTCTCGTGTCTTTCTGTCTCCACGTCCCACAGGATCTTTTTCATGTCAAGTGCAAGAGGCCCGACCAGATGTTCTGCTGCAAAATCTATTGCATTTTCAATGTTGCTCGTATGCCTCATATAAGTGACCACAAAGAAAATGCACTGTATCATTTGGTTGCTCGCTGCGAGCCGCCAGCTTTTCGCCAGGAAGAACGGCAGTTTGTTTGCCAGATAGAAAAGGATAAGGCCAACAAGCAAAAAGAATACAACAAAAAAGATGGTGGGTTCTCCTCCGAAAAGAATAGGAAGAACATAACCCAACAATCCTCCAACCACCATCACCAACAACGGAAATAAGATAGAAAATGCGAGCACCCCGTCAGGCGTTACATCAAGATGACAAGTCTGTATGGCATCAAGCACAAGGCCAGATTTCTTGGGGTCTGCTCTTATCTTTAAAATCTTCTCGGCCCACTGGCAGCCTTTCTCATAATAAGATAGTTTCTTTGGAAGAAGCTCTTCTTTGAATTCAGTGTACTGTCTGCTCTCTATTCTCTCATAATCCTCCATGCGCGAATCTGCTTTCTCTGTCAATCCCTTTTTAATCTTTTCAAGGTACTTCCTTCTTAAATCTTCTTTATTTTCTGCCATGTTTCTTGTGTTTTATCCCTCTGTGCAGTATGAAATACAATGTTAAAAGCAGAACCATGCCTGTTATTGCAATGATTATGAAGAAGTTTTTTCTCTTGGTTTCTTCCTCTAGTTTTTCCAGCTCCAGCTTTACTAATTCCGCCCGTCTTTTCTGTTCTTTCTTTGCCTCTTCTATCCTGTCCTGCAATCTATCAAGATAGAATGAATCGCAGTCATAAGGACAGTTTATCTTGTTCTCATAATCATTGCATTCACCGTCAAAGTCGCATAATTTCTGCAGATCAAAAGATAGCTTAAGTTCGCCGTTTTTGTAGATGTTCAATGTGCCCCTGTCGCCGAAATAAGGCGTCTTTTTTGTGACCAATTTCTGGTTGACTATAGTGGGCAGGTCAGTCAACCTGTAGAAAGATTCGTCGAACGGAAGATAGTATCTTGTCCTGTTATCCTCTACTATCTCGATATAATGCCCTGCAGAATGATTCGCGACCTCAAAGGTGCCCCTGCTGTTCTCTATATTGATCAGATTCACCTCTCCTTCGTCAGTCAGCATGAAGTCAAGCCTCATAATATTTGTTTCTGCAAGAACGCCTGCCGCAGCAGATATCATTAATAGACCAACAAATAAGCAGAAGCATGCAAATTTTATCGGTTTTAATTTTTCTTTTTCCATTCTAGCAGATTTTGAAATTTTCGCAGACATATGAGTTTATTACAGTCTTTGATTCAAAATTTATTTCTCTTTCCGGCGGCATGTTGGCGCTGCCCATCATGTTGAAGCCGTGTGCGCTGTATTTTCCGTAGCAGCAGGCAATATTCTCCTTGCAGCAGACATCGCCGCAGTCTGAATTGAACTTGTCAGGCTTTGTATTCCTGCATTCAATCTGCACGTCTGTTTCGTCCCAGATGCAGGTGTCATATTCGTCGCACAAACCAAATGTATGGCCGAATTCGTGGGCCACAATGTGGGGCAGTCTTCCACATTCATTGCCTCCAAGATAAACACTGTCCCCCATCAGATACGTGAAACCGCAGCCGCATTCTCTCACATCCTGCCCCATGCTGTTTATTCCTATAACCCTGTAATTGTAGACATATTGATTGCTTTCATCAACAACAGGCGCAGGCAAGGATACTTTGAAATTTTCCTTGTACCAGTCGTCGGCAAAAATGGTCAATGCGCTGGCTTCAAAGGAACAGGTCTCATTAGTCCTAAGTTCTTTATCTATTATCAGAAAACTTTCGTCAGGGATGGCTGTCTGCTCCTGGATGAAATCAATCGCTTTGCCAGCCCTGTCCAGGAATTCAGGATCTGCAGGCTTGTAGTTGACAGGCACAAAGAACACCATGAACGGCCTGGGCTGCGTATTGTTGACAAGCTCGCATTCTTTTCCATTGCACGTATAACCGTCCGGACAACCGCAGACAAAACAATCTGCAAAATCTTCAGAATCGCAGATGTCTCTTGTTTCCATTGCTTCAACAACAGGCGTTTCTTCAGTAAGAACAGGAGGCTTCTCAACATAAACTGGCTGTCTTGCCTGCAGTTCCTTATAGTGCATTTCATTGTAATAGAACAAGATTCCGATCATCACTACTATTATCATTCCGATGATTATGTACAGCGTCACTGCGCCTTTTCTTTGTCTTTTTAATCTGTTCATGTTTCAGCATTTCTCAATTGCAGACTGTATTGTCTTTTTTTCATCGCATTTTGCATAAAAATCTGGAAGGACAGATAAAAATGCTATTTCGCAATGTTCTGATAAAGTGTTGCCGCACACTTCCAAGTCGATTGCAAAATGAGGCAGAATATTGAAGCATTCGTTGTCTTCAGGAAGACACTGGCCTGCATACTCTTTCCCCATGATGTACAACAAGATTCTTAGCCGAATCGCCTCCTCTTCTAAATTGGCTGTCTTCATCTTTTGATATTCCCTGATGAGATTTGCATTGCTGTAATGCTCCCCGACATTCTGGGAAACAAGGATGGACCTGCCGAACAATTGCCCAATCCTCGCCTGGTCTGTTAATTTCTGCCAATTCTTAAGGAACGGGCTGTCTTCGCTTGTCATCAATTCCTTGATAGCCTCAGGAGTCAGTGTCTGTTCAGGCATTTTCTTTCCCATTGCAGGCTGTATCTTCTGCAATAACTGTTCTGTTCTGAATTGCATCTCTTTTATATGGTCCTCAACATTTGCAGTCTTGTCTTCGAATAAAACATTATCGTTCTTGTTCGCACGCTGCATCAGCAGCTCCCTGACAGCGATGTCAAGCAATTCTTTTGAATTCTCATATTCTGCTTTTGCCTTCAATTCATATTCTAAAAATTTTAATCTGTCTTCAAAGACTTTTCCGCTGATGAAAAATTTTAAAGCTTCAAAAAAAGATTCAGGAGATTTTATTGTAAAAGTCATGAGGTTCTGTTTCTGCAGATCTGATTTCTGCTTCAGTTGCAACAACATCTCAGGAATAGGATAATCAGAAGGCAGCCTGTATTTATATTCTGGACCCAATAGCAGATTCTGCAGGTCTATCTCTAAAGATTTGCGGAATTCTGTCTTCTGGCCAAACATGTCTTCGTAAGAATCTGCAGCATATGCCCCTCCAAACATGCTTATAACAACAAGCGATATTATCAGGAAGACAACGCCTGTGCTGAAACCCAGCCTTATCGCATCGCTGAACTTATGCCTGTGCGGCCTGACTATCGCTGTAATAGGCCATGTCGCGGCAGTATATGCAATCTTTGATGTCGTTCTGTACAGCAGGCTGTACAAAAGATAGACAGAGACTGGACATACGATTATTGCAACAAAAATAAAAAAAATTAAGGCCAGATAGAAAACACTTATTGGCCTTAACAATGGTGCAATAATATAGGTGAAAAAAAGGAACGCGAGAGCTAAAAAGGAAATAAAATAGGTGAACGCCACAAGGTATGTGCCAAACAAGGCAAAGAAATTGTGTTTCTTGTGCGTTTTCAGGTAATAGAGAACAGCCCAAAGAAGCGAAACAGATAATAACAGCAAAAAGGGCAAACTGTAAATTCCAATGAAACCGAACAAGGACAGCATAGCTGCAATTGCAAGAATCTCGTTCCTGCTTTCATAGCAATAGCCTATCAGTGTAAAGGCTGCAATCAGGAGCACTATAAATACTACTGCTTTCAATATGGATCCAAAATAAAAACCAAGAAAAAGCAGGCCTGCGATAAAAAGGGCCATGCGTATGTCCCCATTATTCACAAAAAAATTCTCAAGGTTGAATTTGTTCTTGTAATTCAATAACGGCTTTTCAACTCCCGGAGTAATGTGCTCCCGCAAGATGTACCGTGTCAGCAGTGTGATGAAGATGGTTGCAAAACAGCATATTATCAGGATTATGACTGCAAGATAATACAGTTCAAAGGGCTGCGGTTTCAGGAAAAGGGCTGTGAAGACAATGGAAATAATTCCTGCAACAGCCCCTACCAGCAATTCGTATTTCAAGGACTGTGTCTCTGGAATATTATCAACTGCGCATTTATAGCCGAGGAAGATCGCGATCGCTGCAGGATATGAAGCAAAAATAACAAAATACCATGCTTCGCTCAAAAAAAGATTCTTTCCTGCAGTCAGGAACAGCAAAAGAACTACGGGCATTCCTATCACCAGCAACAGCAAAGGAAATCTTAATACAGAAAAATGCGAATTTCTTTTATAGCAGACATTTATTCCCTCTTCTATCTCATCTTTAGTATAGCCTTCCCTTAACAGCTCTGTTCTTATCTGTTCAGTCGAATAGCCAAGATGCGCATTTTTTTGAATATATGAGATTAATTTCTTGCTCGCCATCTTCACCTCTTTTTTTGATTCTTGATTCAGACTATTTTGCAGTGCGCTTTCTTATCTCTTTCTTGCACCATCTGTCCCACAGTTCAAATATCATCTTGCTGTCCAGGACGCCGGTCTCTTCCATCACTGCGTCTGATATAAGATGGAACTGGTCATTGCACGCAATGCTGAACGGAGCCTCCAGCAGTTCAAGGTTCCCTGATTTTTCTGCATAATCTACCTGCGCCTGCTTTATCTTTGCCCTGAGCAGGATGTTGTCCCATACTGCGTCCCACTTGCCTGCCCATTGCTTCACATTGCCTGCGATGCTCTTCAATATCTCGCTGTCCCCGTTCATCAGGTCTGCGCTCGGCTCGAGTTCATCTTTTGTAGGGTTGTATTTCAAGAGATCCACAAAACCGTGCTCTCTCAAAGGATCGTCCTGCCAGTCTTTCCGCACTTCTGTGATGCCTATGACTCTCCTCCACCTATGGAGGCCGTCAGGCGAACGCACAGGATTCGCAGTTATCACTATATCCGTGGCCTTGAACGAGGTTCTTGGCACGCCGATGTCATTAACTACCCTGTCAAAAACACCGAACGGACTGTCTGCGTGTATCGTGCCGGCAACAATGTTCGCAGCCGCGCCGATCCTCATTGCCTCGTATAATGCGATGGCTTCTGTACTTCTGACCTCGCCGATTATCAGACTGCTGTCTCCCAGCCTCAAGGTCGCCCTGATACCCTCTGTCGCGCCAAGACCTGCCTCTTTCACTGACGCAAGTTCAGATGCGACTTTCATCGAAAGAATATTGTAGCCCATCCTTCTTATCTGTGCAGTCGGAAGCTCGATAGTATCCTCTATAGTGATTATCCTGTAACGCCTCATTATCTCCACCATCAGGCTTCCCAGCAAGCTCGTCTTACCGCTGCTTCTTGTACCTGCAACCAGCATTGTCTTTGTGCCGTCTATCAAGAAACTTAGTATGCCTGCTGCAAGACTGTTGATCATCTTTACGTGGATGAACAAAGGCAGGGTCCATGGCTTGTTCCTGTGTCTCCTGAAAGAGAAGGCAAGACCTGTCGGATCCAAAGGAGGACCCACTGCACTGACCCTTGCTCTTGCATCTGGAAAATCAAGTTCTGTATCAAGAATAGGATTTGCCTCGTCTAGAGGCTTGCCGCTCACCAATCTTAATTTGGTTGCCCAGCTCTCTGCCTCTGTTCTTGTAGGCACGATATTTGTGGTGCAGTCACCGAACTCTTCGTGGACAATGAAGATAGGAAGCCTGCCAAGAGGGCTGTTCACTGTGACGTCCTGAATCTTTTCATCCTCCATCAAGACCTCGATCAAGCCGAATCCGACAGTGTATCTGAGCAGTATTTTCGCAAGCTCGTTCAGTTCTTTCTTTTTCAAATTATAGCCTTTTGTTGCTGCAAGTTCTGTCAGCATGTCGCTCCCGACATTAAAGAAAACCTCTCTCATTCTTTCAGGATCAATAAACTCTGCTTTTGTAGGCTTATGCTCTGCCATTATGCTTCTCGCAGTATCAAGCAGCTCGTATTGCTCTTCTGTCAGCCTGAATTCAGGAGGCATTATGTGATACAGATACTGGACCTGGTCTGCTGTCTTGAATATGTTCACTTCTGTCTCACCGATCATATAGGTATCAAGAATCTCGCTGTCCTCTGGATACTGGGACTGCAGTTTCGTGTACATGAAATCAGGCTTTATTATGGGCCGGAAAATATTTCTGTATATCTTCCTCTCGCCGATCTCATGGCCTTCAATCTCTGAAAGCACGCTCTTGATAAGGCGTGTATTTTCCAGCTTGTGCTTGATAAAAGAAAGTATTGAAATAAATTTTTCTTCATGATTCATAAGAATTTCATCTGTCAGGCTGTCCTTGAAGATCTTTTCTTCCCTGATAAGCCTTTTTAATCTAACATACGCGCCTATAGGATCCTGTTTCAGCTGGAAAAAGACAATATTATTGATCTTGTCCTGCCTAAGCATATACCAGCTCCTGTATTGAGGAAGTTTTCCAATATCAAACAAGGACAGTTGCGATTTTTTTTGGGTCAGTTCAGCATAAACCTGGGCAATCTCTGCAAGTATCAGTGTCTGCTCCATCTCGTATTCATAGTCCCTTTTTTTGTAGAAGACAATCTTTGTCGCGTCCTTTGCCTTTGTGAGTATGTCGACTGTCTTTGACATTGTCAAAGGATCGTCCTCTAGGCTGGGAATCTTTGAATAGGTCTCGCAATGTATTCTAAGAACTCTATCCTCTCCTTCCCTTATAATCTCAAAGTCCCAGTCTTTTGTGGGAGTCCTAAATAAAGCCATCTAAAATAACCCCTTTTTACACCTATATCTTTTATAAATTGCAAGCTATAAAAGTAAGCGTATATATTTAAATATTTCCTATATTTATAAACGAAAAGGAAAATGTCTGCTTTATTCAAAAAAACAAGTAAAAAAGGTGATTCTGCTAAGGAAACAGCCAGAACAGGCACTCCAGGAGCGCCGCCAGGCGTTGCTTCTGCAGCTGCAAAAAAAGAGCCTGTGACTGAAAAAGGCCTTAAGCTGAGCTTCGGGCTGAAGAAAAAAGCCCCAGAGCCTGCAGTGCCAATGGAACTGCAGGAAAAAATGAACAATATGGACAGAAGAATCCGTATCCTTGAAGACAGGTACAATAATCTTAGAAGAGAGATGCAGTTCGCAGATACGACCATCATCAGAAACAAGCAGGGACTGACACAAGAAGCAAAGGCGCTGGATTCTGAAGTTGAAGATCTGCAGAAAACAATACATGAAATGAATGACAAAGTTGAAGAGATAATGAAAGAACTGCAGACCTGTGCAAAACTGAATGATCTGAAGGTTCTTGAAAAATATGTTGATCTATGGCAGCCTGTGCAGTTCGTGACAAGGGAACAGGCACTCAGATTTATACAAGAAAAATTAGAAAAAAAAACCAAAACCAATTATAAGCAAGATTTATAAAGGAGAAATATAATTAATAGGTATAAATATGGTAGAGTTGTTCGGCGGCAAAAAAGAGGCAAAAGGTATTCCTACAGACAGGATAATCCAGATGCAACAGCAGGGCTACAGCAATGACCAGATTGTTTCTGTTCTTCAAAGAGAAGGCTACAAGAGCAGCGAGATCTTTGAAGCCATTTCTCATGCAGAAGTAAAGAAAGGCGTGACAGGCGCACCTGCGGCCAATATCACAGAACCTGAATCGCCTATGGAAATGAAGCCGAAAAGTGTGGCGCAACCCAAGCAGATGCAAGGCATAACTCCTCCCCCCATTTCGAAACCAAGTATCAGCACTGAAAAAATAGAGCAGATCGCAGAAGCGATCATCGAAGAGAAATGGGAAGAAGTCACAGAGAACATAAACAAAGTTATTGAGTGGAAAGACAGGACAGAAAGCAAATTAAGCGACTTAAACACAAAGTTCGAGCAGGCAAAAACATCAGTGCAGGGAATCAAAGACGAATTCATGGAAAAACTCGGGGAATATGACAAGAAATTGACAGAGATCAGCACAGATGTTCAGGCCATGTCAAGGGTCTTTGAAAAGATACTGCCGCAATTCATGGAGAGTGTGGGCGAATTAAGCAGGATTGCGTCCGGAACAAAAGCAGGCAGAAAGATTGCAGAAACAGCAGCAAAGATGGAATCTGAATTAAAGAAACCGAGAAAGGCAGCTGAAACAACCGGCAAGGCTAAACCAAGATCAACTAAAAAGCCCAAAAGCAGGACAGAAGAGATCTTTGGCATGAGAGGAGAAGGGCCCGAAGAAGACAAAGAAGAAAAAACAGAAACCAAATCAAAAACAAAAAAGAAATCCATAGAAGACATCCAATAAGTCTGAATAATTCTTTAGGAAAAAATCGTAAAACTTAACTGTCTGATTATTAAATATTAATCATTCTTTCTTGGGAGGGATGTGTATCAGGGTCCTTATTGCAAATGCGATTATTACGGCAAGTGCTGCAAGCCCCAATATCTTCGGATGGAACAGGACACTCTGCACAGCTGTGCCATAATCTGCAGACGCAGGGATTCCTGTTACATTTGCGCCCACTTCAGGCACGCCGCCCAAAGTTGCGATTGGTGTGGGCGCAAGCCCTAAACCCGCAGCCGGCCCTCCTTGTCCGAGCAGTCCAGGACCGAATACGCTTGCTATGCCTGCAAGCAGGATGAATGCTATCAGGAAAATAAGTATCCAATGCGGAGTGAACCATTTGGTTGACATGACTTCCACAATCCGTTCCCACTTTGTTCCCATCAGCTGGAAGCCGATCAATAAGAAAATGATGAATATGAACAACAAGACAAACCAAGGAGACATAAAGAAAATCAAGGCTGTTGCTGCTTTTGAAAACAAGGTCAAACATGCCACTGCAAGCGCGATTATTGCATTGATTCCTCTTTCTTCTGTCAGCATCTTGAACTTCTGCAATACTGCATACGTCACCAGGAACACCAGAAGGAACGGAAAAACTATTGCGAAGTGCGAAAACAGGCCTACATCAAGAAAGGTCGCCATTATTGTGTACCTCCCCAGAATTTGTCCAATGCCTGCTCAAATTTGGATTTCTCTGCCTGCGGTGCGGCGGGCTCCCTCACTACGAACCAGACGATTAATGCAAAAACCAGTATGATGATCAAGGCGGCCTGGTTTGCAGGATCGTGCAGTACGCTCAATGGCTCGGGCAGTTTCCTCAGATAGCCTGCGCTGGCGGCAAAGATGTAAGCCACAATAATCACTGCTGCGCCTGCGATCCAGGTAGAGATCGGCGTCTCTAATATGCCGAATTTTGCTCCAAACAAGCCAAGTATCAGCAATAGCATCAGTATTCCCACGATCCATACGCTAATTGAAGGCAGAGCATTGTTTATTATTTCAACAACATCCGGCATTCCTGCCAATGCACCGCCCAGCCTGCCATTCCTTATGTCGCCGTCATGATATACTACATGAGGAATAACAATCAGCAAAGCAATGACAAGTGCGACAACAATATTGTATCTTTTTCCGGATTTCTCTGCTTCTGTTCTTGCATCCTTGCTTCCAAGAATCTTGGTCTTCTGCAGTGCTGCGAAAATCAAAGTGAAAATCAAGAGAAACGGGAGAGCGACATCTAAACTGCCTATCTCATTTAACCTTTGAATGGCCTGAATAAAATCAACCAAGTTATCGCCTCTTTATGTTATGCATCTCGCCTTTAATCCTATTGTAACTATTTAAATATAAAAATCGTTTTATAGTATATAAATGTTTCTAAAAGTAAAGAACTTTGTCTATTTAATCTTTCCACCAGCTTTCCAGTGCCTTTTCAAACTTAGTTGGCCTGGTCTCAGGCGGACTCCTGGTCACAAAATAAATAACAACGGCAAAAACAAGTATTATCAGCAGGACAGCCTGATTGCTTGAATCAGAAAGGAACTGCAGGCTTCTGGGCAGCTGCCTTACATATCCTGCACTCGCAAGAAAGATATAACCGATTATTATGACTGCGCCAATAGTCACCCATGTTGCTAGCGGAGTCTTCATGACCTCGAACTTGCCGCCGAACAGACCAAGTATCAGAAACAGCATCAAGATCCCTACTATCCATACGCTGACAGAAGGCAATGAATGGTTCATTATCTCAACGACATTCGGCAGGCCTGCCAGCGGCCCTCCTAACTTGCCGTTAGTGAGATTGCTGTCGTTTGATACAACATGCGGGATGACTGCCATTCCTGCGATACACACAGCAACAACAAGGTTTAGATTCTTTTTGCCGTACTTATGGCCTTCTCTTTCTTCTGCGCCAAGCACCCTTGTCTTCTGCAATGCTGCAAAGACTATCACAAAAATAAGGATAAAAGGAAGGACTACATCGTAAACACCTATTTCATTCAAGCGCTTGATGGCATCGATAAATGTAGTCATTGTAAAAAGATATTAATTATATATGATCTCGAATATTATTCCAGTCTTTTTCTAGTCTTCTGATTTTGGTTTTACAGGAGCAGGTTTTTTGGCAATTAGCCAGATGAATATCGCAATGCCTATCAGCAGAATTATTGTGGCTACATATTCCTCTGTCCAGTTTCCTTTCAAAAAAAACATGATCGTTTGCAGCCAGCCAAGCGCGTGCATGAAGATCAATACGATGGCCACGACAATCGCAGCAATGATCAGGCCGAAAAATTTAGGATAATCGTCTTTGAGCTTCAGCAGGTCCTTTTCCATGAAAACACTGACTGTAATCAAAAAGAATATCACTATGATCAATACCAATACTACATTGGCCAGCGCCTGGTTTATCACAGAGACCAGCTGTCCTGTGCCGACAACCAAGAGGCCCAATACAAAAGCGACTATTGCATTCAGACTTCGTTTAGGTTCATCGCCTTCTGTGCCCAATATCCTTGTCTTATCAAGCACTGCGTAAGTCAAAGCAAAAACTAACAGAAAGGGCAAGATGATGTCATAGAACCCAACCCTGCGCATGAATTCTACTACTCCGCCAAAAACAGTTTCTTCTACCATCTCTTTCAACAAGTAAGAGAGGAATTTGGTTTATAAATGTTTCTATTGTTCTATGGCAAAAGTTTATAAAACAACCAACATTACAGAGCAGATATGATAAATAGGGAAAATTTCAAAAAACTGAATAAGGAGATTGAAAAGTATGCAGAGAAAAGGGATGAACTGATAAAACAAGGCAGGGATGTCGTTGGATTATCAAAAAAAATCATTTATTCTATCCATAGGGATGATTTCAAACAGGCTGAAAGATACATCAAAGACATAAAAAAACAGATAAATCAGCTGAAAGCCATTGTCAAGAAAGATCCAAAACTTGGGATTGGGAGCTATAGAGTCGCAATACAGGAATATGTAGAGGCTGTGTGCTATTATTCTGTTCTGAAAAACAAAAAACTGCCGACAAATGAAGAATTGGAGGTTGATGGCGAATTATATTTGCTCGGTGTCTGCGATCTCACAGGGGAACTTGCAAGGAACGCCTACAATAAAGCAATCAAAGGAGAGTCAGAAAAAGTAGAAGAAATAAAGGATTTTGTTGAAGACTTGTATAATGAACTTATGCAGTTTGCATTCAGAAGCGGAGAATTGAGAAAAAAGTTTGACCAGATAAAATACGATCTTAAAAGAATAGAACAGCTTGTTTTTGATTTAAAGATTAAAAAATGAACCCGAACAGAAGGACCGACAAGGAGCAGGTCAGGAAAGATGCCAAGAAGATCATAGACAAATTTATGCAGGCATTAGAGAAGGTAAAAACAGAAGAGATTCTTAAGTTCGGTGCAGAAAGAAAAGAATGCATGAGAAAACCGGGCGACAGCAAGTACAGGGATACTGATTTTAAAGAAAGGATGCTGGACAATGCACCAAAAAAAGAAGATGACCAGATAGTGGCCAAGAAAAAGAAATGGTGATGTCATGCTGATAAAGGAAAAAATTGAGCAGATCAAAAAAGGAGAGTTTAGTGCTGAAGAGAATATATCTTTTTTTCTGGATAATATTAATAAAAAAAACAAAAAGATTAATGCTTTTCTTTATGTGAATGAAAATGCAATAGAAGACGCAAAAAGAATCGATGAAAAAATAAAACAAAATAAGTCTGTTGGCCGGCTGGCAGGATTGGCTATTGCAGTCAAAGCGAATATCAATGTAAAAGGCATGCCAATAAGCTGCGCTTCCAAAACTCTGGAAAACTATCGCGGAACTTTTGATGCAGAAGTGGTGGAAAAGATTAAAAACGAAGACGGCATCATCATCGGGATCACCAATTGTGATGAATTTGCCTGTGGCAGCTGCGGCATACACAGTGCTTTTGGCGTGACGCAGAATCCTTCTGCTCCTGGAAGAATCCCGGGAGGAAGCAGCAGCGGAAGCGGGGCGGCTGTTGCAGCTGATATGTGCGACATAGCGCTAGGAAGCGATACAGGCGGGAGCGTACGGAATCCTGCCTGCCATTGCGGAATTGTCGGGATCAAGCCAAGCTACGGCAGGGTCAGCAGGTACGGTTTGATAGACATGGCAATGAGCCTTGACCAGATCGGGCCGTTGTGCAAGGACGTCTACGGTGCAGCATTGATGCTTGAGATCATTGCAGGATATTCAGACTATGATGCAGTCGCTTACCAGAAACCTGTGATTAAATATACTGAGTTCAAGAAGCCTGAGAAACTTGTTATAGGAGTAAGCAAACAGTTCAGCAGACTGTGCTCAGACAAAAGAATAAACAAACTTATAAAAGAATGCACAGAAAAATTAAAAGAAAGATTGGGCGCGATAATAAAAGAGATCGAGCTGGAATACATTGATCTGGCAATACAGACCTATTATCCCATTGTTTATGTGGAATTTTTCAGCGGGACAAGGAAGTTTGACGGGAGAAGATACGGAAAAGTCATAGAAGAAAGCTGTGGTGAAGAGGTTTTGAGAAGGATACTCGGAGGGCAGGAAATCAGCAAGGCAGAGTTTGCAGGCAAATACTACAGGAAAGCGCTTGAGATAAGGGAACTGATAAAAAAGGATTTCAGGAACGCATTTGAAAAGGTTGATATTATCATTGCGCCGGCATGCCCAAGCCTCCCGCATAAAATAGAAGAAAAGATTACTCCAGAAGAAGAATATGCGTATGATGCTTTCACTGTCACTGCGAATCTTTCAGAGATCTGTTCAGGTGTCATGAAAGCCGGCGAGATAGACAATATTCCGGTCGGTCTGCAGATAATGGCTGAAAGTTTCAGGGAAGACCTTTTATTTAATGTTCTGAAAGCATGGGAAAAAATCTCGGGGTGAAGACAAATGCCGGTCGATAAAGCTGTGAGAAATATACTTGAGAATTGCATGGGAATAATGAACGGAGAAAAACTGCTGATAATCGCAGACACCAAAACACAGAAATTAGGATTTTTCTTTTATGAGAATGCCTCTGTGCTCTCTAAAGACATAGGATTTACAGTAGATCTGGAAATTATAGAGCCCACTGCAACTGACGGCGCAGAACCGCCCAAGGAAGTGGCAGATCTTATGAAGATGTATGATATTGAACTGTTCTTGACATCGAACAGTATGACGCATACTGATGCAAGACGGAATGCGAGCAGGAACGGCGCAAGAATAGCAAGCATGCCCGGCATCACAAAAGAGATGATAAAACGAACTCTGATGGCTGACTACAATAAAGTGGCAGAGCTTACAGAGAAATTTGCAAAGAATATCGATGGCAAAAACAAGATACATATCAGGACAAAAAAAGGCACGGATTTAATGCTCTCTATGAAGAACAGAAGCTTTGAACAGGATAACGGGATTTATGTTGATGAAGGAAGCTGCGGAAATCTTCCTGCAGGGGAAGTGTGCGGCGCCCCTGTCGAAAACAGCGCCAACGGAACATTGGTTATTGACGGGAGCATGGCGCCATTCGGCAAGGTTAAAGAAATAAAACTTAAATTCAAGGACGGCAAAGTTGTTTCGATCGTAGGGGACCATTCAGAAGAATTGTCAAAATACTTGAAGACAGACAATGACAGGACAATTGCAGAGCTTGGGATAGGGACCAACATGAACGCAAAATTGACAGGCAATGTGCTTGAAGATGAAAAGATACTGGGCACCATACATATAGCGATTGGAGATAACACAAGCTATCCTGGTGGAAAAAATAAGTCGAGCATACATTTTGATGGAGTGGTTCTCGAACCCACCCTTCTAGCAGATGGATTATGCCTAATAAAGCACGGGAAATGGCTGTAAATGATAACGAATAAGCGAATGTTTTAAATAATAATTGCTGATTTTTCTAGATACTATGAAAAGGACTCATACCTGCGGGGAACTGACAAAAAAAGACATTGGAAAAGACGTAGTTCTTCAGGGCTGGGTCCACAAAAGAAGAGACCACGGCGGGATCATTTTCATAGATTTAAGAGACAGATACGGGCTTACGCAGATAGTTTTCGATCCACAGCACGACAAGGATTCGCACGATGCAGCAGACAAGGTCAGAAGAGAGTTTGTAATAGAGATAGAAGGCAAGGTAAGATCAAGACCTGCTGAAATGATAAATACTAAATTGTTCACAGGAGAGATAGAGATCATCTGCAATAATATTAAAATATTGTGCAAGGCAGAAACACCGCCGATCGAAGTTGATGATATGAAGATTGCATCAGAGGATCTGAGGATGAGATATAGATATCTCGACCTGAGGAGGCCGCAGATGCAGAAACATCTCTTGGTGAGGCATAAGGCTGCACAGGCTGCAAGAAAATTCCTGTCCGACAACGGCTTTCTGGAGATCACCACACCGTTGCTCGTCAAGAGCACGCCTGAAGGTGCGCGGGACTATGTTGTACCGAGCAGGGTCAATCCGGGTATGTTCTATGCGCTTCCTCAAAGTCCGCAATTATACAAGCAGATACTGATGGCGAGCGGAGCAGACAGATATTTCCAGCTGCCGATCTGTTTGAGGGACGAAGACTTGAGGGCAGACAGGCAGCCAGAGCACATGCAGATAGACTTTGAGATGAGCTTTGTTGAACTGGACGATCTGTTTGAGATGATCGAGGGTGTGATGAAAGCTGTATTCAAAGAAGCCATAGGCGCCAATATCAAGATACCATTTCCAAGGATATCGTATGCAGACGCAATGGAAAAGTACGGAACAGACAAGCCGGACCTGCGGTTCGGGATGGAATTAGTCGACATCACGCCAATTGTCCTGGAAGGGGAATTTGAAGTTTTCAATAAGATAATAAAAGAAGGCGGGCAAGTGAAGTGTATCTGCGCAGAAGGATATGCAGAATTGTCAAGAAAAAAACTGGAAGGAGAATACAGTGATTTTGTGCTGAAGCACGGTGCAAAGGCATTGACCTGGTTCAAGATGAAGGACGGAAAATTAGAAAGCCCGATCGCCAAATTCTATTCGAGCGAGTTGCTGAGCAAGATTGTGATGAAGACAGGATGCAAAGAAAACGATCTGCTGTTCGTTGTGGGAGACAAGCCTGAGAATGTTGCAGAAGCATTAGGGCATCTCAGAGTCAGGATTGCAGAAGAAAAAGGTCTCCTGAAGAACGATGAATTCAAGTTCTGTTTTGTCACAGATTTTCCGTTGTTTGAACGGGAGGAAGAAACTGACAGATGGGCGCCGATGCACCACATGTTCTGCATGCCAAAAGACGAATGGATAGACAAACTTGAAGAGGATCCTGGCAAAGTGATTTGCACGCAATACGACCTGGTATTGAACGGCATTGAGCTCGCGAGCGGGAGCAAGAGAATCAATGACCCTGAACTGCAGGAGCGGGTAATGAAGATCATAGGCATGACAAAAGAAGAGGCGCAGAGAAAGTTCGGTTTTCTGATGGAAGCTTTCAAGTACGGTGCGCCGCCGCACGGAGGAGTGGGCCTCGGCTTTGACAGGATTGTTGCATTGATGATCGGATTTAATGACATAAGGGAAATAATGGCTTTCCCAAAGAATAAAGCTGCACAATGCCCGATGGACGGAAGTCCAAGCGAAGTCGACGATACAACTTTGAGCGAATGCCATATCAAACTCGATCTGAAAGGAAAGGCGAAAGAGCTAAGAGACGAGCTGGAGCTTGCAGCAGAAGATCCAGAAGGGCCCACTGAAGACCTTGTTGACGAAGAAAAGGGCTTCTCTGAGTAAACTTTAAAAATCATAACCTGATTCTATATTGTATGGGGTTTATATCTATACAGGAAGCAATGAACAAAGGAAGCGGCAAGATTTCTATTAGGGGCTGGGTTTACAGAGAAAGAGGAAGCAATAAGATAAAGTTCATAGTCCTCAGGGATCATACAAATATAATCCAATGCGTGATAGAAAAAGCAAAAGTCGGCGAAGAAAAATTCAAAGAAGCAGACAGGCTGCAGATAGAAGCAAGCATTGAGATACACGGAGAGATAAAAAAAGATGATAGGGCTCCTACTGGTTATGAGATCAATGTAGACGAATTCAATGTCGTTGGATGGTGCGACACTTTTCCTATTTCAAAAGACCAGAGCCCTGAATTCCTGCTGGACAACCGGCATCTTTGGCTGAGGAGCAGGAAGATGGCCGCTATAATGAAGATACGCTCGACTGTTGTCGGAGCGATACACAGATTCTTCAGGGACAGAGGTTTCACAGAATTCGATCCGCCGATATTCCAGCCGACCCAGAGCGAAGGCGGAGCGACCTTGTTCAAGGTCGATTATTTCAGAGAGGAGATTTATCTTTCCCAGACTTGGCAGTTGTATGCAGAAGCAGCGATCTATGCCTTAGGCAAAGTTTACGATGTTAGCCCCACTTTCAGGGCTGAGAAATCAAAGACTTCCAGGCACCTCACAGAATTCTGGATGGCTGAGATGGAAGCGGCATGGATGGGCCTGAAGGAGGCCACAGAGATTGCAAAAGAAGAGATCAAATTCATCATCAAGGAAGTTCTAGAGCATAATAAGGAAGAGCTGGAATTTTTGAAGAGAGACATTAAATTATTGGAAGGCTATGCAGATGCTGAATATCCTACTATCAAATACAAAGAAGCATTGAAGATCCTGAAAGAGAAATACAATATGGACATTGAATGGGGCAAGGACCTTCGAACCATTGAAGAAGAAAAGCTTGCCGACCATTTCAAAGTGCCTGTTGTTGTCACGCATTATCCTGTAGAAGCCATGGCATTTTATAAGCCGGAAGATCCTGAAGATCCCGGGACTGCGCTCTGTTTTGACATGATCGCGCCTGAAGGCTACTGCGAGATAGTGGGCGGGTCTGAGAGAAGCACTGACATTGAGGACATGAAGAAAAGATTGAAGAAAATGGGGGAAGATCCAAAGAATTACGAATGGTATTTTGACCTAAGAAAATACGGAAGTGTCCCGCACAGCGGGTACGGCGTAGGAGTTGAACGCCTGGTTTCCTGGATCTGCGGGCTTGACAATATAAAAGATGCAATAGGCTTTCCAAGAACAATGCTGAGGAAAAGTCCTTGAAAATTTAAATTTCCTGCAGATAAAAAAACAAAATGAAAAATAAAAAAAAGAGGCTGAAAATAGATTATGTCCTGGAATTCAGAAGGGCGGTTGCGCACCTGATTCTTGGGATATTTGTTGTGTTCTTTGTGCTGAATACTGAAGTCCTTTTCACTGTGTACTGTCTTTTGATTGCTATTTTTATAGGCACTATACTGTGTGCAATAATGAGAAAGAAAAGGATTCCAATATTGTATTGGTTCCTCCTAAAGCTGGAGCGGAAAAAAAATCTGAGACTGATGCCCGGCAAAGGCGCAATCTTCTTCTGTATAGGAAGCCTGATCACATTATTATTGTTTCCCAAGAATGTCGCACTGGCAAGCATAATGATACTTGCGATAGGCGACAGTTTTGCGAATATCTTCGGTCCGCTTGGCAGGATCAGGAATGTCTTCCATGACAGGAGGAAACTTGAGGGGGCAATCATAGGTTTTATCGGAGCTTCTTTTGGAGCAGGCTTGTTTGTCAGGCCCTGGATTGCTATACTTGGCGCATTGTGCGCAATGCTCGCAGAATTAATCAATCTTGAAGAGTTTCACATTGATGACAATCTTCTGATGCCGGTGATTGCAGGCATTATAATGACATTGCTGGCAGGATTCTGATTGTGAATATATCAAAATATATATATATTAAACATAATTCTTACTGAACATGGTCGCAACAAAGATTGGGCTTGAGATACACGGATATCTGATGATGAATGAAACAAAAAAGAAATTATTCTGCAACTGTGAAATCTCAACAAGCGATGCTTTGCCGAATACAAACATTTGCCCCATCTGCACAGGGCAGCCGGGAAACAAGCCGCAACTGCCTAATGAAGAGGCAGTAAGAAAGATTGTTGCCTGCGCTTTGCTGCTCGGATGCAAAGTCAATTATGATCTTCTTTTCCAGAGAAAACATTACAACTATCCTGATCTTCCAAACGGCTATCAAAAGACCATGTCCGGCGCCTATGGAATGCCTGTCGGCCAGAATGGAGAATTTCTAGGGATCCGGATTAATGAAGTCCATCTTGAGGAGGATCCTGCACGATACGACCCTATCACCGGCAGAGTGGATTATAACAGGTGCGGATATCCGTTGATAGAGATCGTCACTGAACCGGATTTCACAAGCCCGGATCAGGTGCGCGGTTGGCTGAAGAATCTAATGACTGCTCTTGGATATGTCAATGCCATTGACAAGGAAGCAGGCATAAAATCTGATGTCAATGTAAGCATAAGCCCGGAATTCATAAGAGCAGAGATAAAAAACGTAAACAGTGTGAAGAGTATTGTAAAAGCGATTGAATACGAGATAGAAAGGCAACAGGAAGAACCGGTTAAAAAAATGGAGACCAGGGCGTGGATAGATGACAAAGGAGCCACTAAATTGATGAGGACAAAGGAGACCGTGAGCGAATACATGTTCATTCCAGAGCCGGATCTGCCTTTCGTAAAGATAGATGACGATTTTATAAGAGGCATGGAAGACGGCCTTCCAGAACGGCCGCAGGCAAAGATAAAGAGATTCATAGAACTGGGAGTGCCGAAGGTTGATGCTGAAATTATTGCAAGCGAAATCGATCTTGCGCACTTGTTCGAAAAGATAGTGAAGGAAATAGATCCTGTACTGGCTGCAAAATGGCTGAGAAGGGAACTGAAAAGAGTTCTGCATTATAATGACAAGACACTGGCAGAAATAAAACTTGATGAGAAGCATCTGATAGAGCTCCTTAAACTTATAGAAGAAAAGAAGATCACAGATACAACTGCCCAGAGACTTTTGGAAAAACTGATCAGGGAATCATTCAGTCCGAGAAAGTATGTGGAAGAACAGAATCTTGGAGCAGTGGGCGATGAAAAGGATCTTAAAAAATACTGCAAAGAAGCAATAAAAGAGAACCAGAAAGCTGTCGAGGATTACAGGAAAGGAGAAGAAAAAGCCTTGAATTTCCTGTGCGGCTATGTCATGCGCAAGACAAGAGGCAAAGCAGATCCTGCAATAG
>WJKV01000030.1 GCA_014728875.1 Candidatus Woesearchaeota archaeon
CCTCTATTGTATAGACATGGTCATCGTTGTGCGAATCCTTGACATACAGATGCACCCAGAACTTGTTGTTAACTGAAAGGAACGCAGCAGGTATTGTTATGTCTGTCTCGTGCACCAAGGCGTTGGTCCCGTTTATCGTGCCTGCATTGAAGGTCTGCAGCTCGTTTCCTGCAGGATCGATGCTGCCGGTCGCATACCATCTGTATTCCAGGTTTGGATCTGCCTTGCCGAACAGAACACCGAACAGGTCAAGGTCGTCGTCGTCGAACACAGTGATTTTCTTGTTCTCTATTGCCTTTTTCCCGCCCCTTCTTCCCTGCCTCCAGCTGTGTATCAAAGCAGCTGTCAATGAGCCGGGAGCGTCCGGGTCATGGCTTTCCCCGCCGTTGATTATAATTACTATGTTTGCGAGCAGGTTGATTATGTAATTGTAATTGTTGACTATCTCCTGTTTTTCCCTGTCTTCTTTTTCATCCAGGAGGATAACCAGCGCCTCTGCTATTGCTTTCAGATGCGCTTCGAGAGTCTGCTGCTGTTTTGCAACTGCTTCTGCAGCTGCGAGGCTTGCTGCTTCTGCCATGCTGGCTGCCGCTGCGTCTGCATAAGCTTTCGCGCCTTCCATTGTTATGTCTTTTATCTCCTGCGTCAGCTGCGGAAGATTCAATGCCATAGTGTTTATGTCTCCCACAAGGTCGTGGATGTCAATGTTGGGGGGGACGCTTCCGCCTGCCTGAATGTTCTGCACCAAGCCGACCAGCTGGTTCAAGGTGCTCTGGATGTTCTGCAGCTGAGGGCCGTAGGTATGCATCAGCAGGTTCCAGATGTCTTCGAGCCTTGTCTTTATTTCAGTGAAATTCGTCATTGCATCTGTCCTGAACTGGTTCATGTCAGTAACATGCCTCTGCAGCTCCCTTATCAAGGCCTGGACATCGCTGTTCATGCCTGCCTGGGTCCTGCTGATGTCGATAAGAACATCTGCTATCTGATTCAAAGGAAGATCCAGTCTGTTTATCCTGTCGATTATGTTTCTCACGTCGTGCTTGTCTGCAAGCCCTGCCATCTGCTGAGCAAGACTTAGCAGACTGTGCTGTATCGCTGCCAGCTGCGCAGAATAATCAGGAATGTTCAGTCCGCGGAGCAGAGTCAAGAGCTCGTCAAGCTTTGCATCCATGCTGTCGAGCTTTGTGATGATCTCTGCGACTTTCGCATCTGTATGCGAATTGATGTCGCTGACAGCGTCATCTATCTTTCCAGAAATCCTTCTGACAACATTCTCTTCCAGGGCTGTCAGGTCAATACCCCCCACCAATGTTTTAATTTCATCAAGAACATGAAGAACCCTGTCTATCTTGGTCTCCATCCTTATCAATCTTCGAGTATGGTCCTTCAGGAATCTGAATGCTCCGCCGAAAGCCCTCTCTACAAACTGCCTGAATGCCCTTATGTCTTTTCTGACAAGGCTTTCCTCGAATTTGACAGGGATTGTTACTCTTACCATTTTTATCTGTCTATCATCTTGATGTCAATGTCCAGCGCTGCTGTCACTTCTGCAGCGACAGTGAATGCCGTATCAAGTGTTGCTCTGTTGCCGTCAGGCGTGATGGTGAAATTTATAGGGGTGAAGCCTGCAATTGCAGGAATGTTGAAGATCCTTTCTGCAGGAGGCGCTGCAGCGTCGAATTTTCCGTTTACCGGGTCTGCGATCAATTCTACCATGTAATTGAAGCCAGGAGGCAGTGTGACAGGATGCGGATTATAAGGATCGTCTATTGTGTCTACTATAGCCCCTGTGCTGTTGTCAGTGATATTTATCTTGAAAGTGTACCTGTTTATCTGGAGGTCGTGCGTGTTCGCCATGTCTGGATTAAGCCCCTTTGTGAAGGTCGCTGTCTGATAATCTGCCTTGCTGACTTTGATTGTCGCTGCAGGATCCGCTTCTGTATTGGGGATTCCGCTGATGGTGTAATTTCCAGAGGCGTTTGTATCTGCGTGATGCGTATTGAATTCTACTCTGGCCCCGCCAACAGGATTGTTGTCACTGTCAGTGACCCTGCCTGTGATGCTGAAGGTTCCTGCTGTGCCGCCGAGCGGTATCTGGTATATGGGCTGCAGAGCTGCGCTGTAGTCGATTGACAGTGCAGAATTATTTGAAGGATAGCCAGGGCTTGAAGCTCCAAGAGTGAAAGTCGTTCCTCCTCCCATTGGAAAGACAGGATTTATCGTCCCTTCAGGGACAGTATAGACGCCTGTGCCGTCGTCTGTGTATTCGCCGGCTGTCAGTTCCCTTGGCGTTGCGCCAGGCAGGCCGAGATACAGTTTTGTGCCCGGATCAACTATCCTGTCTCCGCTCGATGCATCAATGACTTCGACATGAACATCCCTTGCACCGCCTGTGTCAGGCATCAATTCTATTATGCAGTGAGCCGGCGGACTTCTCAGATCGTCGACAGTGGAAGCCCTGGTGTTGTCAAGATAACCCGGAGATTTTGCGCCGAATGTAACACTTAGCTGCCTGTCCAGAGGACGGTCAGTCACGATGTTCACTTCGTACTGGCCATTGCCTCTGTAGACTGCCCATATTCCTGCTCCGGGATGCTCGCCGACAGGTATTCTTACGGGTGCAGGCGCGCCTGGAGGCGAAGCATACAATTCTGTGTCTGCTTCATTGTCGATGTTATCGCCGGTGACAGCATTGCGCACGATCAGATTGACAGGATAGGTCCTGCCTTCTGTCCCCATTGCAATGTCGAATCTTCTGTCCCTTCGGATGTTGATCGGGTCTGACTCGAAATCTGCATAACCGTCAGCGCTGGCCTTTATCACAACATTGTCTGCCTGCGGCAGGCTGTACAGGTGATATGTGCCGTCCCTCAATGAAGTCGCAGAATAAGTGTGGCCTTCTATGGTCGCAGTGACTTTTGCTCTTCTGATTGGATCTCCTGATACTGCATCCTTCACTGTTCCATAGATGGTTCCTACTTTGCCCTCTTCTTCATCTTCCCTTTCTTCGCCTTCTTTCTTTTTTTTCTTGTCTTCCCTTTCCTCTGCAGTGCCTGAGATGATCAGGACCAGGAGCCAGACTGCGCTGATTATAATCAATGCAAGACCGAGGCCTTCTGCCCATTTTGCCTCGCCTATCGCTCCGAACATAGAGAGTGCGAGGCCGACAGAAAAGATGCCGAAGACATTGGCCATGTCCGGCCTTTTATCAAAAGTCTGCTTCCCGAACCATCTGAACAGCATAAATATCAGGACACTAAGGATGATTGCGAAAAAAAGATTGAACTGAGGCGCAAGCGTGTTTTTTGCAAAAGAAAGAACATTATTTCTTACAAAGAAGGTAGAAAGAATAACAATGCCTGCAAGCGACAGTGCGATGACCTTGCCGTTCTTTGTGAGCTTTCCTTTTTCGCCGCTAATCTTGCTCTGTTTCAGGCCTATCGCAAATATGCCGTACATCAGGAAGAAAAACAGGAAGACAAGGACCGCGAAGACAATAGTATCTGTCTGCAGGATCTTGTGCAGCTGCCCCAGTGTCTGGTCAAGGATCTCAAATCTTATTTGAGCGCTGACAGAAGGTATTATTGCGATCAATGCAACTATAAGAACACTAACTAAAGCTAGAAATTTAGCTACTATAGATCTTTTTTCCATCACATCACCGCTATTGCCTTGTTTAATAGATGTTTTGTTTATAAATGTTTCTATTAGATTGATGAAAGTTTATTTATAAATAGCAAGGCAACTTTTATAAAAACACTCAAAACCCCCATATCCGGGAATGGGAGGAAGAACAGACTTTGGGAATGTAGATTTAGAGAAAATAGCAATAGAAGAGCTAGGCGACTTTGATTTCAGTGAGATAGATTTTGATTTCAATGAAGAATTTTATAGAACTGACATGAAAGGTTTTGCGTCATGGTTTCTTGCAAAGGCTTTTGAAAAATGGAACAATATAACAGGACTTGAGCATCTGGACGATGTGCCAAAAGACATGCCGGTCGCATTCGTCGCAACCCACAGAGAACACAGCGATTATCTCATCCATGCATTGATGCTGTTCAATCATCCCTGGTCCCCGCCTGACAGGAACTATGTCAAGATCGCTGCTGGCGAGAATCTTTATCTTAAGCTGCCGCATCGTTTTCTTCCGCTCTTAAATATCGACAAATGGATAAGATGGGCAGGTGCGTTCCAGGTCTACAGGCAGGGAAATAAAACAGAAAAAGAGAAAACAGCACTGCAGAACAGGCTTGCCATGTATGTCGCGAAACTGGTCAATGAAAATGAATCCATCCTGATATATCCTGACAGCGGGCGCGCTTACAGCGGCAGAAGCAGATTCAATCCCGGCGCAATGCACCTGCTTTCTGTGGGCCAGCGCATCAGCGGAAAAGATTTGTGCATTGTTCCCATGGCCACCAGCTATGAAAAGACTCCGAGCGACAGGTATTTCAAATATTTTGAAGAACTGAAAGACATAAAGAAAACAAGAAAGCCCACATTGAAAGAAAATTTCGACTATTATTTCTTCGACTGGCCTGGTCTGTTTATCCATGTCTTAACAAGGGATCTTGGGAATGCCTACACAAATATCGGCAAGCCTGTTATCCTGAAGGCAGAAGATGTGCCGTTAACTATAAAGGAGATAGAAAAATACAGCGTGAGGAAAAATAAAAGGTTGCAGAAAGAATGCGAAAAACTGGTGGAAGTTACATCGACGGCCCTGTTCTGCAGGGCAGTTAAAAAAATGCAGGAAGGACAGGCAGGAAATGATGGAAAGATTTATTTACCAGACCTTATTTCGGTCATCACTGAAGAGCGCAGAAACCTGCAACAGGCAGGCGCGCGCACGGGCCATGTTGCAGACAGCAGAAATGTGGCAGAAAGAGCGATCGGTTTTTTATGCTCTCCCTGCAGGCGCATGATATACAACAGCCAGGAAACAGTCACTGTCGCCAGGCAGGACGTGATAGACTACTACGCGAACAATATTGCACATTTCAGGACAGCAAGATAAAAAAATGACAGGAAAAAATGACGCACTCGATTTCAGGGTTGAAAAATTAGCAGTTCTTGGAGACGGCAAATGGGGCAGCCGGGTTTTCCATCTTTTGACAGATCCAGAGAGGCACGGAGGAGAGCAGCCTTCTTATTCTGCTGAGCTTGTAGGACCACTGAAAAAACCTAATGGAGATGTAATTCTGAGTAATGAGGGCAAAGCAGTATGGCGCGATGTAGATAGAAAAGTTCTTTCAGAAGCAGATCTCATATTTGTTGCAATTCCTGTTAAGAATTACAGGGAAACTATCAGGACCTTGAGCGATTCTATCAATCCCAAAGCTTATGTTGTGAACGGCAGCAAAGGATGCGAATATGACCAAGAAGCAAGAACCATACGCCTGCCGCACGAAATATTGAGGCAGGAATTGCAAGAATCTAACAGACCATGGATCGCTTCTTTGTGCGGGCCTAATATACAGCACGAAATAGAAAGAGGAAGAGCGACTTGTGCAGAAGTTGCCTGCTGGGTAGACCCTGATGAACCAAAAGACTGGCGCATCAAAAAATCATATCTAGGATTCCTGAGCAATTTCTTTTCTGTTGACCAATATGTGGTTGTCGGCAATCCAAACATTGTGGGCGTAGAACTTTCAGGCGGATTGAAGAATCTTTTTGCGAATCCTTCTGGGATGTTTGACGGTTTCTACGACACAAGAAACGCGCACAATACAAGATCTACCTTGTTGGCATTGGCTGATTATGACATTGAATTCATTTTCAAGGAATTGTCAAGGGAAAAGATTGGATGGGAAGTAAAAGTTCCTTCAATCTCAGGCCTGGGCGATCTTATTGCCACCTGCTCCAGCCCGAAAAGCAGGAACTACAGGTTCGGTTATGAAAGAGGAAAGGATTTCAGGGAAAGTGCGCCTGAATTATACAGGAGCGCTGAAGAAATCTGCAGAGGAATAGGACAGGTTGTTGAAAGCATTAATACATTAGAGAGCATAATGCATTTATGTGAAGACAGGGGATGGACAGACAAACTGCTAATAATTCCGTTTATCTATCAAATGGTCCACGGCAAAAGCAATGTAGAAGATGTCTATAATGTGCTGAATGAACTGAAGCCGAGATTGACAAGAAGAAACGAATTGCTTTTTCTGCAGGATTTAAAGACATACAGGCGAAAGCAAAGAGGCCAATAATAACCTTTATAAAGCAAGGGGGATTTCTTGAAGAGGAATTATATTGGAGGGCTATATATGAAACAAAGAGAATGCAGCTCAAAATATCTGAAGGTCAGGTGCCCTAAATGCAAGAACGAGCAGATCATATTCGGAAATGCCACAAGCAAGGTTCAATGTCTGGTCTGCAACAAGGATCTGGCTGTTCCGACAGGCGGGAAAGCAACCATAAAGGCAAGGGTGCTTGAGGTTTTGTGAGGTCTTTAGCTAAAGATGTATTATCAAAGAGAAGGAATGCCAGAAGTTTCTGAAATTGTTCTATGTACTGTAACAAAGATCCACCATACTTCTGTTTTTGTGACGCTTGACGAATACAGCAACAAGTCAGGCATGATGCACATCAGCGAGATAAGTCCGGGCAGGATAAGGACGATCGGCGATTATGTGAAAGAAGGCAAGAAGATAATCTGCAAGGTGCTCAGGGTTGACAAGGACAGGGGCCACATCGACCTTTCATTGAGAAGAGTGAATGAAGGAAAGAGAAGGGAAAAGAACGACCAGCTTAAAAGAGAGCAGAAAGCAGAAAAGACAGTTGATTTTGTCGCAGAACAATTGAAGTTGAAGCCAAGGGAGCTTTACTACAAGATGAGGCCCGTCGTATTCAAGGACTATAATTTCTTTCATGAATGCTTTGAGGACATTGTCGCCGGA
>WJKV01000031.1 GCA_014728875.1 Candidatus Woesearchaeota archaeon
CCCCTCCCCAATGCTTGAATGAGAGAATAAAACCAAGACAAAGGGCTGTGATGACTATGTCTCTTATCTCTTTTTTTTGAAATTCAAGATGATGCTTCAAGTAATATGTGAAACGCATTGTCAAGCCATTAGATTATTTCGGTATATAAATATTGTTATTATGATTGATCGTTGATTAATGATGAAAAAACTATATTGCTATTGCTTGCTTAAGCCCAAATCCTTTTTAACCATCGTGAGCAAATCCTTCTCGTGTCCTGCACCCACAATCGCCAGGATCTTTTTTTCTGGAAAGTTTCTTAAGAGCATGGCCAGTTTTCTTGCCATGAATCTGTTTCTTTCCTCTATCAGGACCCTGTAGAAATTTGGATACCTCTTTTTTACCTTTTCAAGCATCAATGAGATTATTTCCTCAGGAGGGACCTTTGTCAGGTCGATCTCTATCTCTGGCCTGCGAAGAATGATCGCCTTCAATATGTCTGCCACTATTGCAAACTTTTCTTTCCAGCTGATAGCTTTTGACAGTTTTTTCAAAGTGATCTCTATGTCCTGGTCTATCAAGGCTATCTTTATCCTGTGCTTTTGCGCGAGCTTGTAAGCAAGCTTCATCTCACTGCCCGGCTTTACACCGACCATCTTGCCCAGCTTCTCTTCAATGTATGCGCCTATAAGGTTGAGCAGAAATACCTTGAATCCTAATTTTCTTATGTCCCTGAACCGCGCTCTCTTCTTCTTGCCTGCTAGTAGTGCGTAGAGCCTTTTCTTATCCAGTTCAAGAGCCAGGATGTCTGGTTTTTGCCTCTCTATATAGTCGGCCACCTGGTCAAGACTTTCCTTTGCAATATGGCTCGTGCCCATAATTGTCAGATTTTCATATTTTATTGCCATTTTTGTTTAAATACAAGAGCAGTTAAATTTAAATAGTTAAAAATGTTTTCCTTTTGCAAGAAATGAGGTATAACGGAGGGACTCAAGATGCTTAAAATGAAAATGATTAGCGAAACTTACGACATGCGCGTTTTTACTGATAGCGGAGATTATTTCGGCAATATTGAAGAAGGAATTCTAACGAAAAACAAGGTCTTTGGATGGAGGGTCAAGGCTGCAAAAAACAGCTTTCTGGCAAAAGTCTTAGGCAGTGCCAAAGGAGTCATTGTCCCGCATCAACTGGTCAAAAGTATCGGAGACATCATGATAATCAGCAAGGCTGCTGTTCCATCCTACCAGTCAGAGCCAGAAGAAGAAGAATAAATCTATAAAATCAGCCATGGTAAGGTTCTACATTCTGAAACATACTCAATAAGCCGTGCTTTAAGGATTTTTTGTCTGCTATCTTGCTGTGGATTGCAGGACTGACGATCCATTTGTCATTCACAGAAGGATTGGCGAATACTATAGACAAAGAAGGAAATTCCAAGAAAGCATCCCAGGATTTAAGCAGAAGATCCACATTCTTTTTTGTATTGTACAAGACCAGCGTAAGCTTCTGGGCTTTGTGCTTTTTTTCCAGTTTTTTGAATTCGTCAAGAACAGAGCGTATTGAGCCCAGTTTTTCCTTTACAATGACTATGATGTGGGTTTCATCCTTGTTCTTCACTAAGATATAGTCTTTCTTATCCTCAATAGTGGAGATTCTCTTAAGCATGATGTCCCTGTTCTTCAGGTAATTGAGCGTCCATTGCTTTAGCATCCTATCACCTTATCTTAGATATGCTGTTCGTATTTAAAAATATTTGCTGTCATGCATAAATTTAAATATGGGGCTGTTTTTAAGTAAATCATGGCCAAAAAGAAAAAGACAAGGAAAAATCCTAAAAAAAAGAAAAGGTTTTGGTCTGAATTTTCTGTAAGTTCCCTGGCCCGAAGAGATTTTTTGTTTAAAGATGTATGCACAGCTATAAAAGCGAAGCCAAAGAATCTTCTTATGATGATCTTATTTGATATTCTGTTCATTATAACCTTTTTTCTTTTCATAAATCTGCTGAATATTGCAATGCCACAAAGCCCGGCCCAGATCAGATCTGTTTTTTTTAACAGTTCGTTTTTGATTTTTGTGTTTATAATAATTTATTTTCTGGCGCAACTCTTCATTTACAGCTTCTTCAAATTCTGCATGCTGCATTATATAGAATCGTTCGCAAGAAAAACAAAGTTAAGGTTCGGGCCTTTGAAACAGTTCTACCTGCTGAATCTTTTCAATCTGGTCCTGTTCCTCGTCTGTGCTATGGTCAACAACTTTCTAATAATAGCTGTGAAAGACAATTATAGGATGAGCTTTGCATTCTGGGCAATCGTTATATTCCTGACATTATTTTATATCTTTCTGAATCTGAGCCACAGCATTTTCATCCAGGAGAAAAGGACAAGCAATGTCATCAGGCTGACTTTCAGGATAATGTTCGGAAGAATAAAAGGATATGCGGGATTTCTTGTGCATAATACAGGGCTGCTTGTTATATTTCTTTTGTTGATGTTGATATTATGGCTGATCTTTTCTGTCTGGCTTCGGCAACAGATGGTGTATGCCATCTTATTCAATGTTATAGGTGCAATAATGATTTACATCGGAGTATTGACAAACAGAATCTATTTCTATTTTGCAATCAAAAGAATGATGAAGAGATAAGCAGAAAGAAAAGAAAAAAACCTTGAATTTCTAAAAAATTAATAATCAATATCCCCATCTGACATGCCTGTTTCTTTCTGCATGTATTGCTCTCAGATAATTGTAGCGAGCCTCATCTTGATGCCGCTGCTCGTTCATTGCATAACCTTTGTCCAAAGGATACGCTCCGTAAGTATATTGCGGAGTCCTATAGTAATAATCGCCATATGGATGATAATAATGGCCGATTAATTGCGCATTGATGTTTGCATTTATGTAACTGCCAATATTATTGTATTTGGAATATGCTGAACATGCAGAAGTCGTCAGAAACAACGCTCCGACCAGTATCAAACACAATACTATCACTTTTTTTATTGCCTTCATTTTTTCACCCCCTTACAAAACTAACCTTGGTTCACTATGAGAGAGGAAATATAAAAATGTTTTGTTTACTGCTGTTTTCATCACTCGTTCGGGATTCGGCTTGGTTGCCTTTATAAATAGTTTTTTACAAAAGGTTTATATATGTTTAAAATAAGATTAGGAGCAAGAAGACATTAGTCATAGTTTAAAAAACGAGGTGGAAAGATGGAATTATTAAGAAAATTGTCTGATACTCTCGGTCCCAGCGGAGCAGAGCAGAAAGTCCGCGATCTCATCAAGAAAGAGATTAAGAAATATGTGGATGAAATCAGGACGGACAAATTCGGTAACTTGATTGCGCATAAAAAAGGAAAGGGGGCAAGAGTCATGCTTACGGCGCACATGGACGAGATAGGCCTGATGTGCTCTGACATTGAGGACGACGGAAAAATAAGGATTAGCGCGGTCGGCGGAATAGATCCCGTCACACTGGTCGGACAGCAGGTATTCCTGCTTTTAGACGATGGTAAAACAATCAATGGTGTTGTTTCTTTCCTTGAGATTCACGAAGGCTTAGATGTATTAGAACTGCCGATTGAAGACGACCTGTATGTTGATACGGGGCTTGATAAAAAGGCATTGAATAAATTAGGCGTCAAGATAGGAACATATGTAGTTCCGAGGCACACTTTCATCACCCTGGGAAACAAGAATACGATTAGCGGAAAGGCTTTTGATGACAGGATCGGCTGTTACGCTTTAGTCGAGCTCGCAAAAAGGCTGAAGAATACTGCCAAAGAGGATGTTTATTATGTCTTCACAGTCCAAGAGGAAGTGGGATTGTATGGTTCTGAGACCGCAGTCTATGATATAGATCCGGACTGGGGAATCGCTGTTGACAACACCGTAGCCACAGATTCAGGAGAACCAAAAAAGATCTGTTTGGGTGGCGGACCCTGTATCACTATTAAAGATGCAGAAATGATCTCAAACAGGTGTTTGAATGAGCATATAATGTCTATTGCCAAGAAAAACAAGATCTGCGTTCAGACAGAGGTTGTCGAGGCAGGGACTACTGACGCAACAAAGATAATGATGTCCAGGGGAGGGGTGCCTTCATCTGTTGTGGGCATTCCTTTAAGGAATATCCATTCGACAATAAGTGTCGCGAACATGAAGGATGTTAACAACCTCATCCTGCTTTTGGAAAAATTGATGAAGAATCCGCCAAAAATATGTACTGTCTAAGATGGAAATAGGAATATTAAGAAGCAGCTTCAAGGAATACGGCAGCAGACGTCTGCTTGAAGAAGCCAGCAAAGTTGGAAAGGGTGTCAAGCTTGATCCCAGACATCTTTGCCTGATCCTTGGAAACAAACTTGACGGACACAGCATATACGAGAAAGATCTGGCCAGATTCGATGTTGTCATTCCGCGGTTCAGGACAAAATATTTCGATTTCGGGCTTCTAGCTACGCAACATCTGGAAAACATGAGGATACCTGTGCTGAATTCTGCTGTTTCCATTAAGACATGCAAAAACAAATATCTGACATCTCTGACTCTGCAGAAAAAAAGAATACCGCAACCGTTGAGTGCAGTTGCACTGGGTACAAATGACATAATGAGAGTCATAAAACATCTGCCCAAACCTCTGGTTTTCAAGACAATACAGGGTTCAGAAGGTTTCGGCATCTCTAAAATAAACAACGACGGCGATGCAAAGGACTGGGCGCAGACCTTTGCGGGGTTCCACGCACCGATTTACATACAAGAATTTATTGACCACGGAGGGGAGGATTACAGGATCCTGATTGTCGGGGACAAGATTGCTGCTGCAATAAAAAGGATTTCAAAGAACAAGAACTGGAAAACAAATATTTCACAGGGCAATGTCGCTGTTCCTTTCAAACCTAGCAATGAGCTGAAAGAACTGGCATTCAAATGCACTGATGCAGTAAAAACTGATATCTGCGGCGTTGATATTGCAGTTGACCAGGAAAAAGGACCGATGGTGATAGAATTGAACCAGTTCGCAGGTTTCAAAGGAACAGAAAAAGCCACAAAAAAGAATATTGCGCGAGAGATAATCAGGTTAGCGGTAAAAAAAGCGAGGCAGTGACAGATGGACTTAAGCAGATTTTTCAATGCAAAAAGCATTGCAGTTATAGGAGTGAGCAGGGAAAGCGAAAAAATAGGCCATGTCATATTCAAAAATCTTATTGATTCCGGCTATAAAGGAAAATTGTTTCCTGTCAATCCCAAAGCGCACGAGATTCTGGGCCATCACTGTTACGACAGCGTGAAAAGCATCAAAGAGAGAATAGATGTCGCAGTCATCGCCATCCCTGCAAAGATCATTCTCAAAACAATAGGCGAGTGCGGAAAAAAGAAGATAAAGAATGTTGTAATAATAACAGCTGGATTTGGCGAGATAGGAAACAAGAAACTGGAGAAAGAACTGAAGCAGAAGCTGGAAAAATACAAAATACAGGCGATAGGCCCCAACTGTCTCGGCATCTTGGAAACAAAGCATAATATAGATTCTTTGTTTCTGCCAAGATATAGGATGCAGAGGCCGAAGAAAGGAAATATCTCTTTTGTTTCGCAGTCCGGCGCAGTCGGCAGCGCCATCCTGGACCATGCTGTAAAACAAGGCCTGAGATTCGCAAAATTTGTCAGCTATGGGAATGCATTGATC
>WJKV01000032.1 GCA_014728875.1 Candidatus Woesearchaeota archaeon
GTCAGCACTGTGTTTAATTTTTTGCTTTCCTTCATTATCTCTTTTATCGAGAACTTCCTTTTGACAAACCATTTCTTGGAAGGATTCTCAAGGAACTGTCTTGCAGCAAAGATGAACGTGCAGAATGTCTCCAAAGTGACGCTAGCTGCTGCATTCCTGTCCTTCTGTGTGGGATCTATCACAATTATAGGACTCTGCAGTTTTGCAATGTTCAGT
This sequence comes from Candidatus Woesearchaeota archaeon, assembly GCA_014728875.1. GTDB lineage: Archaea > Nanobdellota > Nanobdellia > Woesearchaeales > WJKV01 > WJKV01. The sequence continues at coordinate 217 of WJKV01000032.1, forward strand.
TTTCTCATCACGGCCTGCCTGTTCTTGTAATGGTTTGCCACATCTATGATTATGCCGGGCTTCCATCTGCTTACGGCCTCCATCAGCTTCATGAAACTGCCGTATTTCACTATCAGTATCTCAAGGATGTAGCCTGAGAACCCATTGATGTAAGATTCTGCACCGTAAACATCCTGCGCTTTGCAGAAAAGTTTTGCAAGTTTGACTTCCTCTGGATTCTTCAGATGTTTTTTGACCCATTCGACATGAAGCATGCTGACATCTGTGACATTCTCTGCCTGGCTCGCCCTTATGATCTTCAGTACCGGCACTATCTCGTATTCAATGCCTTTATAATATATCCTGAAATAATCCCTGCTTCCGTGCAGACGCTCGACTTTTTTGAAAGCATTCTTCAGGACGACCTCTAAAAGATCTGAATCGGGATTCTTATGAAAGCGGACAAAGATGTCAAGGTCGTAATCCTTCAGATAAGTGTTTTTTGCAGCACTGCCGCCAAGAACAACATCTGCCTTGATCTCGTGCTTCTTCAGCTCCCTTCTGATCAAATCTATCACAATCTGGGAGTCTGCCAGTTTTACAGCATTTTCATCAATCAGTTCCTGCAAAAATTTCATACTAGGGCCAAGGGGATTGTTGGTTTATAAACTTTTCTAAACACAAAATATTTAAAGCCGGGAAATCTTCATTTATAAAAAAGAGGTAATGATGGCGGATCCAATACTGAACGGACTTACATTCATCGCAGTTGTTCTGCTCATAGGTTTATTGTCATCAATCTTTGCAAAGAAGATCAAGATCCCTGATGTTCTTGTCCTGGTCGCAGTCGGTATCGGCTTTGGCCTGTACATCCAGATAGAGAATATTGAATTCACACTGCCGACCACATTGATAAGCGCTCTCGGCTTGTTCACCCTGGTATTGCTGGTCTTTGAGAGCACGGCGCAGATAAGATTCAAGGAACTTGACTGGGTGAGCATGTCTGCCTTGAAAGTTACGTTCAGCACTGTTGTCTTTAATTTCGTGATACTGTCTTTTGCCACTTTGGCTATTGTTTTTGGATTCAAATTGAAATTCTTGTTCCTTTCTGTGCTCTTCGGCGCATTGATGTGCGGCACAGCGCCTGATGTAATCCTGTCCTTGCTGGGCAGCTGCAAGCAGAAGATCCTCAGGGTGCTTTCAATCGAGAGCATAATCAACACACCATTGACTGTTCTATTGCCTTTGATCATTGTGGATCTTCAGAAAGGAGCGACAGATGCAGTGTTCACCGGCTTCACAGGAGGCCTGCTGCTGAAGATAACAGCCGGACTCGGTTCTGGCTTATTGATAGGCCTGATAATGTTCAAGATAATGAGGAAACAATACAGCGAAAAATACAGCCCAATCGCTGTGATTGCAGCTGCTTTGCTCAGCTATGTTCTCGCTGAAAAGATAGGAGGAAACGGAATAATCGCCGTGACCACTTTGGGCTTGTTCTTCGGCAATCTTGAGATAAAACAGAAAGTGGCCCTTCTCCAGTTTGAATCTGTATTGTCCACATTATTGAAAGTGCTGATCTTTGTGCTGATAGGCGTGATAATCAAATTTCCATTGACACCTATGTTCTTTGTTAAATCCATATCCTTGTTCATCATATATCTTGCAGTAAGATATCTTGCATTAAAGCTGGCTGCAAAAGGCGAGCCTGTCCTGATAAGGCTGTTCATGACATTGACAGCGAGCAAGGGACTGGCAGTCGTTGTCGTAGCATTCATCCTCGCGAGCACAATCACTGGTTTTGAGCCCATACTTGACTACATACTTGCATTCGTATTGTATTCACTGATCATTTCTTCTGTTGCAGTGTGGTTCTCAAAATGGTTCGGGATAACGACAAAAGCAAAGTGAATTTCACAGATAACTTTATTAATTAGTTCTTCCACAGTAATAAAATAATGCCTGAGAGGAAGTTGTTTTATGCCAAGGGGGTAATGAGAACATTAGTGCACATAGACAGGGTCAAGAAGCACAAGAAAGACCTGTTTGAATACTTCTGTCCGTTCTGCGGTGACAAGGTTTTTCCCAAGATGGGAGAAAAGAAAGTGTGGCACTTTGCGCACGCCAGCGGGCACGCGTGCAGCAAGAGCGAACGGGAAGAGATGAACAATATGAAGCTGATGGAGTTCGCAAAGTCAGACAAGGTCAAGATGATAGATGTGGCGGACATTGAGATAGGAGACGACTGTCCTGACTATCAATGCGAAGTGTGCGGAAAGATCGGCAATAAGAGATACGCCCAGAAATTCAAGGGAAACAGGTACATGTGCAATTCCTGCTATAAATCGTTTGATCCAGAAGAAATCAACCGATTATAATGCTTGTTGTTTAGTTTTAGCGCTTCTTCCTTCTCAAGCAATTTCTTGCTTATATTATTCGCATCGCTCCTTGCACTTATTGCCCTGAACAAGCAGAGTGCAGCTGCTGTCATCATGCAATAATATATAACGACCGGAACAGGCGAAGCTGCAACTTGAGTTAGACTATCTGTAAAGCGTTCTGCAAAGCTCATATTAGGTTCGTAAGAACCTACAAGATCAATATTTTCCCTGCCGAAATCATATAAAAAAGCAGAACCCAATGCTATAATAGAACCTATCGTAGAATAACAAGACAAATCCTTTGCTTCTTGGTTGTCTAAATCCCTCGCTTTTAAAAGTTCGCTGAGTTCTGTCATGCAATATAATAGGAGAAAGTGCTTTAAAAAGCTTATGGCCCGAAGAAGTGGTTGAGCCTGCTGTTTTTCTCTTCTCCAGTTTCCTTTTCTGTCTCTCCTTTTTGTCTTGCTTCGCTCTGTTCTAGCTTTTTGTCTATCTCTGGCTCTTCTTTCTTCAGAGGCGCGTGGATCCTTTCTGTTATCTCGTCGTCCATCTCAAGCTGGTTCATTATCTTCCTGCTGCGCTCGATTACTTCAGAAGGCAGGCCTGCGAGTTTTGCAACCTGTATCCCGTAGCTCTTGTTGGTGCCGCCCTCTAGAATCTTCCTCAAGAATATGATGTCGTCTGCTTTCTCTTTGACAGCTATGTTGAAGTTCTTGACCGACTTGAAGCGTTCTGCTAATTTATTCAGCTGATGATAGTGCGTGGCGAACAGTGTTTTTGCGCCGATGTTCTGGTAGATGTATTCTGCGACAGCCCACGCAATGCTGATGCCGTCGAAAGTGCTGGTGCCCCTGCCTATCTCGTCCAAAATAACAAGCGATCTTTCTGTTGCATTGTTCAGGATGTTTGCTGTCTCTGTCATCTCTACCATGAAAGTGGACTGGCCCATTGTCAGATCGTCATAGGCACCCACCCGAGTGAAGATCCTGTCAACGACACTGACTACCGCTTTTTTCGCAGGCACAAAGCTCCCTATCTGCGCGAGCAGCTGTATCAGCGCCACCTGCCTCATAAAACTCGATTTTCCAGACATGTTAGGCCCTGTTATGATGAACAGTCTGTTCTCCCTGCCCATCTTTGTGTGATTGGGGACATAGGGTTCAAGCTGTATGCTTTCAATGACAGGATGCCTTCCTTCTTCTATGTTTAGTTCATAGCCGCCTGTGACTTCAGGTTTTGTATAAAGATTATTAACTGCAATTGTGGACAAAGAGATTACAACATCCAGAAGAGCGATGCTTCGCGCGACAGACTGGATGTCAAATATCTTCTCTGTGCATTTCTCGAGAACTTTCATGAAGAGTTCATATTCCAGAGTATTGATCTTCTCTTCTGCACCAAGAACCTGCTCTTCTTTCTGCTTCAGTTCCTCTGTCACATAACGCTCGCTGTTGGCAAGCGTCTGTCTTCTTATGTAATTAGAGGGGACTTTGCCGCTGAAGCGCCTTGTTACATCTATGTAATAGCCGTGCACCCTGTTAAAGCCTATCTTCAAGGTTGGGATGCCTGTCTTTTCTTTTTCTTTTGCCTCCAGCTGCGCGATCCAGTTCTTTCCGCCGAACGCGACCTGGCGCAGATCGTCAAGCTGCTGGCTGTAGCCTTTTTTTATGATGTTACCTTCTTTTGTTTTGGTGTTTGGATTGTCTTTTATTGCTTTTTCAATCAGGTCCTTGAGCTCAGGCAGTTCTGGAAGCTGCTTGAAATCTCTGAATAGTATGCATCCAGTATTCTTCAGCTGTTCTTTAACAGGCGGAAGAATCCTGAGGCTGTCTTTCAATGCAATAAGGTCCTTAGGGTTCGCGCTGTTGTTGCTGATTCTTGTTATCAATCTTTCGACATCATAAATCCTGTCGAGGAGGGCTTTTATCTCTTCCCTCACAAGAGTCTGTGTAGTCAGCTCCTGAACAGCATCAAGCCTCATGTTTATCAGATTTACATCCAGCAACGGCTGCTGTATCCACTGGCGCAAAAGCCTGCTGCCCATGGGCGTGACTGTCCTGTCAATCGTGTCGAGCAGACTTCCTCTCCTTGTTCCGTCCCTTATGTTCCTCATCAGTTCAAGATTTCTTATTGTGCTGCTGTCAAGGATCATGTAATCATCTGTAACAAACTGCTTTAATTTTGTTATCTGTTTTGTGCTTCCCCTCTGGGTCTCGTTCAGGTATGCGAGCAATGCGCCTGCCGCAATGATCGCCCTCTCTTTCTGTTCAATGCCGAAACATTCGAGATTCATCACATCGAAGTGCCTGATCAGCTCCTTGTATGCTGAACTGAAGGAGAAATGGTAATCGTCATAAGCAGAGACAAAGACATCCTGTTTCCCGTCAGCAAACCTGCTTATGCCCGACTCGTTGGAATCGCTGACGATTATCTCTTTTGGATCGAAACGCACTATCTCGTTAAGCAATTTATCTTCGCTGTCGATTTCTGTTGTGAGGAATTCGCCTGTGCTGATGTCCGCCAATGCAATGCCGTATTTTTTCTCAGCTTGACTATCCGCGTGGACAGCCATCAGGAAATTATTGCTTTTCTCGTCGAGCAGGCTGGGCGCGATGACAGTTCCCGGAGTCACGATCCTCACAACATCCCTCTTCACGACCCTGCCCTTGACTGTCTTCGGGTCCTCCATCTGCTCGCAGACAGCGACTTTATGATTTTTCTCGATCATCTTTGCAAGATTGGGATCAAGAGCGTGCCACGGAATGCCTGCAAGAGGAACGCCCCCTCTTTTTGTCAGCGTGATGTCAAGAACTTTTGATGCTGTCTTTGCATCGTCATAGAACATCTCGTAGAAATCGCCCATCCTGAAGAATAGAACGCAGTCTGGATACTGCGCCTTTACTGTCTTGAACTGCTGCATTGCAGGTGTGACTCTTTCTTCCATCATGCCTCCAGACGAGTCTTTTTCATAATCTGCAGTAATTCAACTGCTTTTTTCGGATTTCCCCTGCCCACAGGAAAATAACAGGGAAACACAGGATAGGTCCTGCGATCTATAGGGACAGAATCGTAAGTTATCAGTCTGTCTGACTGTCTTTGTTTTTCAAAATGTTCAGCCAGCTTCAGATCTTTCCTGCCGGTCAGCCATCTGAAAGGCAGGCCGCCAAAACTGCAGATGAGCCTTGGCCTGACTATCGAGATCTCTTTCAGCAACAAAGGAAAAAGTTCTTTTATCTCAGCTGTTTTAGGATTGTCAGCGTGCGGCTGCGCGCACTTGACAAGATTAGTGAAATAGAATCTTTTCTGTGTGATTTTTTTTATTGTTTCATTTATCAGACTTTGGTCCCACCCTTTTTTTATCTTTTCCAGCAGTTCAGGCTCGAGCAGGCCGGCATTTGCAAAGACTTTCCATACTTTTGTCGTACCTATGAACGGAAATCTCTGGCCCTCATAATCAGGATCTGTTGTTATGTTCCTGTAGGTCGGATTGATAAAACAGAACAGAACATCGGGCTGTTTTTCTTTCCCGCCTCCGAGGATGTGCTGCAGTTTATTATCGTTCTGCCTGCAGGACACACAGCTGTCGACCTGTTTCCAAAGATCTTTCAGTTCAGGCATTTGTTTCAAACCCCCTTATCCTGTTGAAGCTCTTCTCGAGATCGTTTATTGTGAAATCTATCATAGTGGGCCTTCCGTGCGGGCAGGTGTGGGGCTGCTTGCATTCCAATAATCTTTTGACAAGCTGCTCCATCTGCATGTTCTCGAGGACATCGCCTGCCTTGACAGCTTTCCTGCATGCCATGCGCGCGAACCGCTCTTCTGTGATGCCCTTAACTTTCTTGTATTGATTGCTCTTAATCTCTGAAAGAATGTCGTTGAAGAATTCTTCGGTCTGCTGCTTTCCAAGGATGGCAGGCAGCGTCTTTATGATGAAAGTGTTGTTGCCGAAATCTTCAACAGAAAAACCAAACTTGTCTAATTTCTGAAGATTGTCTTTTATCAACAATGCATCATTGACAGACGCATTTATCTGGACAGGCTCCAGCAATGTCTGCTTGTTTATCTTTTTCTTATTCTCAAACTTCTCTATTATGTTCTCGAACAGAATCCTTTCGTGCGCAGCGTGCTGGTCGATTATCCTCAGGCCTTCTGCGGTCTCAACAACAACGAAAGTCCTGTGCACCCTTCCCAAAACATTGTATGAAACAGAATCTATCCTTATGGAATCTATCTCTACATTTTCTTCTGCGAGCTTCTTCTGCTGCTTTTGTTTCTGCATCAACTGCTGCTGTCTGCTGTTCTGCGCATCAAGAGGCCTGTTCTTGATCTCGTGCAGGGTCTGCATGACATTCGATTTCTGCCTCAATATCTGCCTTATGTCAGTGCTCGGCAGTTCTGCAGGATTCTCCTTGTCGAGCATCTTCTGGACAACCTTGCTCGGCTCTATCTTTGGAACGAGATTTGCAGTCTCCAGCTGCTTCTTCAGAATCTCTGTAACATCATTGGAGATCTTTTCCTGCTTCTCTATCCTTATGCTTATTTTTGTGGGATGCACATTGACATCTATCCTTTCATAGGGAATCTCGAAATTAAGGATGGCGACAGGATGCCTTTCTGTGTTAAGCAGATGGTCGTATGCCTTCTCGATAGCGTCTGTCAGTTCCTTGCTCCTGATGTATCTTCCATTGACATAGGTGAAAATATAAGACTTGTCTGCCCTGTTCAAGGCAGGCTTGCCTATGTAGCCGCTGACATTCACAAGGTCTGTCTCGCCTGCCACAGGAAGAAGCAGTTTTGCAAACTCCCTGCCGAAGATGTTTACTATATTGCCTAATTTATCAGGCGTGGGCGGTGCAAGAACAATCTCTTTTTCATTGTGCATCAGCCTGAAACCAATCTCAAAATAAGCAAGCGCGTATTTCACAACAATGTCTGTTATGTGCCTCAATTCTATGTTCATGTCGCCGAGATGCTTTTTTCTTGCAGGCGTGTTGAAGAACAGGTCATATACCTTTATCGTCGTGCCGACCGGCGCGCCGACTTCCTTGACATTCTTGATCCTGCCGCTGCTTATCTCTATCTCTGTCCCTTCAAGATCGAACTGTGTCTTTGTGACTATCTCCATATTGCTTACTGCTGCAATGCTGGCCAATGCCTCGCCCCTGAAACCAAGACTGCTTATATTGAACAGATTCTCTACATCCTTTATCTTTGAAGTGCTGTGCTTTTTGATAGAGACAAGGGCGTCTTCCCTTGACATGCCAGAACCGTCGTCTGTTATCTTGATATAGCTCTTGCCGCCTTCCTTTATCTCAATTATGATGTTCTTTGCTCCTGAATCTATGCTGTTCTCTATGAGCTCTTTTATCACAGAAGAAGGCCGTTCTATCACCTCTCCTGCTGCGATCTTGTTTATAAGGTCTTCAGACAATTGTATAATCTTTCCCATCAATACCCCTCTTGCTCTTAGATTTATAAGTGGAATATAAAAGTATTTTGGTATTGGAAAAAGGTGTTTATAAAGAAACAGTAAAAAAAAGAAAAAACTATTCTAAAAAAACTATTCTGAATCTGCTGCTGGCTGAGCCGCGCCTATGATAGGTCCATTGTGTCGGTTGATTCTCTTGTCTGCATGATAGTCTATTACTTTTCCTTTCTGTGCGTCATAGACGATCTTGTAGTCTGATATCACATTAACCATGACCTGCGGCGCAATCTCGCCTTTCTTTTTGTCATGCGCTTTTGCATAACTCATAGAGCCCTGGCTCCTGAATTCAACCACATAGAATTTATCGCCTGCAATAGTGAATTCATAAGCAGCTTTTATCTGATTCAGCGGCGCGTTCTCATCGCCGAACTCGAATGTCGGCGCATGTATTCCCTGTTCTTCTGTGAATTTGTCCGCTATATCGCCGAGCTCTTTTGACTTCTCAAAAAATTTTCTGCTGTTGTTCCACCACTTGGATCCTGCATACATGCTGTAGCCCCAGTCAAGCATCAATGCCAGGTTTCCAGGAACATCATTCCTTGTCATTCTCATGTAATTGCCGTATGCGCTTTTTCCGCCTGTGCTTTCCATGAATTCCTGCAGCCTGTTTTTCGGATCCTGGATCGGGTTTGGAATTCCTACTACAGGTTCTTCTTTATCTACTGCCGGATCCTCTGGGATTCTTGCAGCTGACCTGTTCAGTTCTGGATTTCTTTTTAGATAATCTATCACATTCCTAATGTTGCCTGATTTTCCTCTTTTTGCTTCTTTGTTTTCATTTTCAAAAAATTTGTTTTTCATTTTGTTTACCTCCGATATTAATAACATGCGCTGGCAGGGTTGCATTAGGGGTTTGGCGATTGTTGAGGAAATGCAATAAACCAAATGTGCTGCAACCGCTGGCCAGCTCTCCTGCTTTTTTTGATTGAACCTAATTTTTCCATCTGCCTTTTCTAAGGTTCTGGTAAATGCCGTTCTTGTCATAGCCTGTAATCGCATACAGCCATGGAACAATCATCCTTTTCGCGTCTGTGCTGGTGTCCAGAGGGCACGGCCTTCTGCCTGCATAGTTTATGACATACTGATGGTTTGTCCCATCCCTGATTATTACGCCGCCAATATCGCTCACTGCACTCACGATCTTTGTGAGCTTTATTCCGTCTCTTGTCTTGTTTCCTGCCATTTTAACCTCCTGTTCACCTCTTCTGGTACTTGTTATGGCAAGAATTGATATATAGGTAATCTCAATAGAATATAGAATAGTATATAGATATATAGACTCTATATAAGCAAAAGTTTTATATAAAATCCTCTATTGTCTATATAAAATGAAAAGAAAATTAGTAAGCCAAGGAAGGGCGACTTTGACCATAAGTCTGCCAAGCAAATGGACAAAAACATTCGGACTCAAGTCCGGGGACGAATTGGACATAAATGAAGAAGCAGGCAAATTAATCTTGAGCACAACAGGAGAGGTGGCACTGGAAAAGACAACCATCGATGCCAAGAATGTCGGCCAGGCACTGCTCAGGAAATTTCTGCCTGCTGCCTACAAGCTGGGCTATGATGAGATTACGGTATTGACAGAAGGCCCAGAACAGATAGAAGAAGTGCAGAAGGCAATCCAGAGAAGCCTGCTCGGCTTTGAGATCGTGAACCAGAGCAGGACAAGCTGTACAATAAAGTGCATCGGCGGGCCTCTGGAGGACGAGTTTGATTCTATCTTAAGGAGGATCTTTCTTATGCTGAAAAGCATGTCGAATGACGGTCTTGACGCGATCAGGCAAAAAGAGTTCGGCCAGCTGACGAGCATCACGTCAGGCGAGCAGATAAACAACAGGCTGACAACCATCTGCAGACGAATCATAAACAAGAAAGGATACACAAAACACAGCACCTACCTGTACTGCCTGGTGAACGAGCTTGAAAAGATAGCAGACGAATACAGGGACATGTTCAAGCATATTGCAGAGAAAAAGATAGTCTTAAGTTCAGACACAGTAAAGCAGATTTCAGCAATGAACAAGCTGTTTTCAGACCTGTATGAGCTGTTCTACAAATATGAAAAGAACAAGGCAATAACTTTGAGCAAGGACAAATCAAGGATAAAGAAAGAGCTCAATGAAGCCTTTGACAAGAGAAAAGAAGGAAAAGTCTTGCATCACATGCTTTCTATAGTAGAGAAGACAAGCAATCTGCTCAGCCTTGCTATCGGTCTGAAGATATAATCAAAAATATAATCAGAATATTCTTTTTTATTCTCTTTTATTTTCTTTCTCTAACTATTCTACACAACTCATCATGGATATAAGGATTGGAAGCCACATAAATCTTGTGGGAACTTCTATCAATAGCAGTCACCTTACCGCCTGCCTCTTCCACCATCAAGATTCCTGCGTCGAGCCAATTGTTTTTCGTTGGTTTGACAACTGCGTCCAGTTCTCCTGCTGCACAGGCAGCCAGTTCAAGCGAGGTGCAGCCTTTTGTCCTGCATTCTCCTGCAGCTTGGTAAAGTCTCTGCATCAGATCAAGTTCATTGTGCTTCCTGTAAGAATTCAATGAGATAAGGCCCATCTTTGCCTTTGACAGGTCTTTCTGTACTGAAACAGACAAAGGTCTCCTGTCAAGATAAGCGCCCCTGCCTTTTATTGCATAGAACTTTTTATTTGCTATAGGGTCGCAAATCAATCCGCCGAGCAGGTCTTTTCCTTTGTTCAAAGACATGCTTATTGCAAAATACGGCCTGTGTTTCCTGAAGTTTGTAGACCCGTCCAGAAAATCTGCTGTCCATCCAAAAGAAGCGGGCCTGCCCGCCACATTGTTATCTGCTTTTGATCTTTCTTCTGCAACAACTGCGTCTCCTGGAAATCTTTCTGTTATTATAGAAACACCTCTTTCTTCTGCGCCTATGTCGGGCTGGATCGTATTGTCCTCTGGAGAAAGGAGCTCATGATGCTTCTGATATTCTTCTCTAAGAAAAGGAATCAATTCTGGGAGGACCTGCCTTATTCCAAAATACAGCCTGCTTTTTATCTCTTTATCGTCCATAGAGAGAATTATAGGATTCGTGATATATAGTGCCTGTCCCTATAATTTCTATAGTCTATATAGAAAGAAAAAGAAAGAAAAAGAAAAATCAAGCAGCATTGCTGTTTGATACTGGCATGATCCTTATAGGATTTGCCACTGCTTCTGCAGGTGCTGCTTCTTTTTTCTCGTAAGGCACCTTGTACATGGCTTCGTAGTCCTTTTCTAGCGTGGCCCGCATCTTAGAAATCGTCCTACGATTAGACCATGACATGTGCTTTTGAGCGTAATCTTCCAGACAGCGCGCAGAATCTATCGCAAGCTCGAGCTGGAATCTTTGTTCCTTGCATAGATAAAGATATTTGTCTATGTCTGTCTCTTTTCTTCTTCTGTCACCCTTGCCTCCGCACGAAGCAAGACTTCTGACCAGCTGCGCCACATAGAACTTGACTTCATCTTTATCATCAATACTGTTATCCCTTTCCTTAAGATTGGAAAGATGGTTTCTTATCATATAGACCCTGTCTTTCAATGACGGATCAAAATGCTCGATCATCTTTACATAGTCTGTGATGTCTTTCTTGTCTCTGCTGTCCATGATTCTCTGCTTCAATTCTTTTGATCTTTCTTCATCTAGATTCATGTAAATGTCAATACAGTCGCAGACTGTGTCTTTCGGATTTTCCAGAGCTTCCTCTACATACTGATTGAAATAGCTTATCGTCTTGATCTTCTGGCGCCTCCAGAACCAGTTCAGGTATTCTCTCTGCTCTTCTGAAAGCCTGGATGAATAGTTTATTATGTGAGGCCTGTTGAAATTTCCAAAGAACCATCTTTGTTTTCCGTCCAGGTCTATTCGTGCGGGCTCTCCGTCTTTGATTATCCAGTTCCCCGGGTAACTGTCTGTGAAGAAAGTCTCATCCATCAGATCATTATTGACAAAAGAGTTCAATGCCTGCCTCAGAACTGCAACATCTGTCTGAACAAAATCTGCATCCAGGCTTTTTGAATATTCGCTGATGCCTCTGTGCGCTTTGTCTGCGCCGTGCTTTTTCATCCATCTCTTGTCCGGCTTCAGGAACAAAGGCGCTGCAACCTCCATAATAACAGCATTCTCGATTATGTCTTCAAGCATGCTCACTATTTTTCCGGCATCTTCTTCTTTTCTGATCAGTTCTGCATAATCTACTCCGTCGCCCACATAATCTGTCTCGACAAACCATTTGCCTCTTGCCTGGTTAAAACCATAATTAAAGATTGTTGTCTGGTGCCAGTCCTTGCCCATCATGCTCTTAATTGTCTTGCCGAAAACATTGTAATGGGTGTACAGGAAAACAGCTCTTTTCATGTCTTCCTCATTCTTGAATTCCTTTATCTTTGTCTTCTTGACCTCTATGCTGTTCTTATCAGTGAGGTACCAGGTCTCTCTCAAGAATTCGTCAGGCGCAATTGCTCTTATCGACTGGTCTGTTGAAGGATCGAAATCCTGCAGTCTGTTCTCTAGACCTGCAGCTCCAAACAAGCCTGCTGTGATCCTTTTCAAACTATCGAGCCACGCCATTTCAATAGAGATTATAGACAAAGATTTATTTAAAGCTTGCTATATAACGAGGATATAGAGTAATCTTTATATATAGAACCAGGCATCTCTTTATAAATGAAGATAATACTGGATACGAACTTTCTGATGATTCCCGGCATGCTCAAGGTCGATGTCTTTTCGCAGATAAGAGAGATCGTTCCGGACCCGAAATTTTATGTTGTCGACGAAACAGTCAAGGAACTAAAGAAAATAAGCAATGACAAGTCGCTGAAGCAAACCCATAGGGAAGCTGCCAAATTAGCCTTAATATTTATAAATAAGTTCAATATCCGCGTATTAAGCAGTAAAACAACAAGCTTTAAAAATGTAGACGAACTTATCTTGAAAATCGCAAAAAAAGGAGGATTTGCCGTTGCGACGCAAGATCAAGCTTTTAAACGCGTTTTAAAGGAAAATAACATCCAAATCTTGATATTAAGACAAAAAAAATATGTAAAACTAGCATAAGGAATAAAAATGTTCTATAAGGTTGAAATTCAAGACCATATCCGGGTACCACCTGCATTGCTGAACGAGCCCTTGGACAAGGCAGTGCTGACCCAGTTAAGAGACAAGTTTGAAGGATACATTTCAAGGGATTTCGGAAACGTAATAGATGTCAGCGAGATTCTTGAAATTGGAGAAGGCGTTATCATACCAGGAGACGGAGCTCCTTATTACAAGACAAAATTCGTTTTATTGTCTTTCAAGCCAGAACTGCAGGAAGTCGTGCAGGGAAGGATAAAGGACATGGCGGATTTCGGAGCTTTCATAAACATGGGCCCTATGGACGGCATGATACATATTTCGCAGACAATGGATGATTTTGTTTCATTTTCAAAAGAAAAGGTCCTGACAGGAAGAGACTCGCACAGGACCCTGAAAGTAGGGGACGAGTGCAGGGCAAGGATCATTGCAATCTCGTTCAAGGACATTTCAAATCCGAAGATAGGCGTGACAATGAGACAGCAGGGCCTGGGCAAACTGGAATGGATAAAAGAAGACCTTGAAAAAGGCGCGCCAGCCGCACCAAAGAAAGAAGAAAAAAAGGAAACTAAAAAGAAAAAATAAAGAAAATGGCAAAAAAAGTATGCAAGAACTGCAAATTGTTTGTGACCGGCGATGTCTGCCCAATATGCAAAAGGAACCAGTTCACAACAACCTGGAGAGGAAGAATCATCATACTTGATCCTGAAAAATCAGAGATTGCGAAAAAGATAGGCGCAACAATTGCAGGAGAATACGCAATAAAGATAAGATAAAATGGCAATAGAAATAATCGAAAAGAAACCAGCAGAACTTTTGAACAGGGAAAACATTGTTGCTAAAGTCAGCTTTGACGGCGCGACGCCGAGCAGGGCAGACCTGAAGAAGAGGCTTGCAGCACAGCTAAAGACTGACGAGAATCTCGTTATAATCAGCAAAATCAATACTGCATTCGGAAAATCATTGGCAATGATCAAGGCCCGGATATACAAGAACGAGGCTGACATGAAAAAAATCGAGAGAAAGGCTGTAATCAAAAAGAATTCCAAGAAAGCAGAGAAAAAAGAAGCTGCTGAGAAACCAGCAGAGGCACCTGCTGCAAAACCAGAAGAAAAGAAAGAAGAACCGAAAGCAGAGGAAAAACCTGCTGAAGCCAAACCTGAAGAGAAAAAAGAAGAAGCTGCTGAGAAACCAGCAGAAAAA
>WJKV01000033.1 GCA_014728875.1 Candidatus Woesearchaeota archaeon
CCAGCAAAGTTTTTCCTGTTCCAGGAGGGCCGTAGACCAGGATTCCTTTTGGAGGCTTGATCCCCAGTCTCTTGAAAGCATGAGGATGCTTCAAAGGCCATTCTACTGCCTCTTTCAGTTCCTGTTTAGCTTCGTTCATCCCGCCGATGTCGTCCCAGGCGACAGTCGGCACTTCAACGATGACTTCCCTCATTGCACTAGGTCTTGCAACCTTTAATGCATCAATAAAATCCTGTTGCTTGATTATCATCTTTTCCAGAACTTCTTTAGGTATAGGCTCTTCCTGATCAAGTTTCAGGTCGGGCAGCACTTTCCTGAGCACAATCATTGCTGCTTCTTTTGCAAGAGCTGCAAGATCTGCTCCCACATATCCGTAAGTGATGTCTGCGATCTTGTTCAAGTTGACTTTCTTGTCCAAAGGCATGTTTCTTGTATGGATTTTCAAGATGTCCAGCCTGCCTTCTTTTTTAGGGACGCCGATCTCGATCTCCCTGTCAAATCTTCCAGGCCTTCGCAATGCAGGATCCAGCATGTTCGGAATATTGGATGCTGCAATGACAACGACCTTGCCTCTGCTTTTCAGGCCGTCCATCAGCGCAAGCAGTTGTGCGACTACTCTTTTTTCAACCTCGCCATGTATGTCTTCCCTCTTGCTTGCTATAGCATCTATCTCGTCGATGAAAACGATAGAAGGTGCATTCTTTTCAGCCTCTTCAAACTTTTTCCTGATATTCTCTTCTGATTGTCCGTAGAATTTGCCCATTATTTCCGGGCCGTTTATCAATATGAAATTGCTGTTCGTCTCGTTCGCGACGGCCTTTGCTAGCAGGGTTTTTCCTGTGCCGGGCGGCCCGTGGAGCAGAACCCCTTTCGGAGGATCGATGCCGAGACGCTCAAAGATCTCAGGATGTTTCAGAGGCAGTTCCACCATCTCCCTGATCTTTGTTATTTCTTCTTTCAATCCGCCGATATCTTCGTAGGCGATCCCAAGCACTGCCTCGTCTTCTATGACTTCTACAGCTTCTGGCCTGTATTCTACTGTGGTGTTCTCTGTGATTATTACATATTTCTTTGGTTTTACATCAACTACGACAAATCTTATGCTGCCCAGTCCGAAACCCATGAATGTTTCGTCAAACATGCTTGAGAAAATATCGTCAAAGAAAGGATTGTCGCTCATTGCGATTTTTCTTTTTGTTGCTCCGCCCAACGAGACCATGTCTCCTTTCTTAAGCACTCTTCCTAGAAGACCTCTCTTGAAGACAGTCGGAGACGCGCTGACCTTGATGTCTTTTCTTGCAGGGGCGATCACCAGTTTCTGAGCTTCTTCGACAGCTGTCTTTCTTACAGTCACCATGTCGCCGATGCTTGCCTTGCAGTTTCTCCTGATTAAAGGATCTGTTCTTATGGTATTCAGGCCGATGTCTCCGGGATATGCCCTGCCGACAATCGCCACAGTTGATCTTCCGCCTTCTATTTCCACTATGTCGCCTGGTTTTACACCTATCTGGTTCATGTAATTGCTGTCTATCCTGACAATGCCTTTGTTCACATCGTCCTGAACAGCTTCACTTATTTTTAATTGGATTTCCTTGACTGCCATTTTCAGAAAGCAATCATCTATTCTTCTTTCTTTTCAGGTTCTTCTGTTTGTGCTTTTGTCTCGACCCTTGGCAAAGGCACAGGACTCGGCAGGTTAAGGTCTTCTGCCAGCATGATGGCCTTGATATTGCATCTTCTCAGCACGTAACTGAACAACTGTTCTATCAATTCTGCAGGCAGTTGCTTGGTCTCGTTCCAGTCTTTTATGATCTGTGCTATCTCTGATGCAGGCCTCAAAGCGACAATGCTTGAATCTATTGTTATATTTCCAAGGCTTGGCTGATATTCAGATACGAACTGAAAATCAACCCTCATCGCTTTTGTATCCTTTGCGCCAAGGCTCATCGACTGTTCAACAACATCCTTTATTATGACATTGTTTTTTATGTTGATCTTGCCTTTAGCACCCTCTTTTTTCTCTGCATTTATTTTTGTAAAATTAAATCCCACAATGCTCATTTAACATCACCCATATGCGTTTTTATCGGGTGTACTATTTGCTGAGTTATTTATAAAATTTTGCATTCATTTAAAAGGGAGAATGTCTATTCTTCGCTCTCTTTTTCTTTTTTCGAGAGCTGGAAAGTAGAAGGGATGTCAATGATGTATTTGCCGTCTTCCAGTTTATATACTAACGGTTCTCCTTTGAACAGCTGGACAAGGTCAAGCTCATATTGTCCAGGTTTTCCCATTTTTATGCTTTCAAAGTCCAGGATAACAGGAGTGTCAAGGTCTTTTGCACCGATCATCTCTCTTATGTCCTTTTCTATCTGCTTGACTTCTTTTTTTGTTAATTTAGGAGCCTGTTCTTTTACTGCTTCCAGACTGTCTTTTTTGACATAGAAAAAAAGTTTTGCGCCGCAGGGACATCCTTTTAACAGCTCATTTGCACCGTCCTCATAAAATGTATTGCACCTAACGCATTGATGTGGCATTTTTATTTCTTCTTCTTGGTTTTTCTTTTATTTTTTTTTGATCCCCCAGTTTTAGTGAACAATTGAATCTTGTTCGGATCTTTTTTTATGCTCTTGACGACAGACGCAGGGCCTATCAAAGTAACTCCAGTCCTGTCTCCCAGCAGCATATTGAATAAAAACTTCTTGAAAGCATTCGTCTCCTGGGGATCTATGCTTGCAATTTCTATTCCCTTGAATTTCTGATCTATTATTTCCATTGTTCTCTGGATCAGCTCTGCTTCTTCTGTTTTTTTTAGCTTGCCTTCGACCATGACGATCTTTTCTTCCTTGACCAGACCCAAAATCTTTTTTATCTTTGAAGTGCTGTCTAGGTTGAGAAATTCTGAATGTGGAACATACTGTATTGTTAACATCTACCGTACCTCCTTTTTTTATTATGCATTAGCCGTGCTGATTAATGCATCATAAAATTTGTCAATATTATTTCCGTATTGGGCGCTTATCCCTACAATATCGTATTGAGGGAAGGCTGCCTCTATTTTCTTAAGATTTGATCTTTTTAAATCTACCTTGTTTCCGACAAGCAAAACAGGGATGTCTCTCGCCTGCAGATTGCCTACTATTGTTATGTTGACCTGTGAATACGGATCCTGCGTACTGTCAAGTATAACAATAACCACATCCATATCATCCAGCCATTTGATGGCGTCGATGACTCCTTTCGTGGCTTCCTTTGCCCGCTGTTTTGCTTCCTTCTTTTTCAGCCCCTTCTTTATGAAGTCTTCGTAATCTATCTTTGTTGCGATTCCTGGCGTGTCCACGAGACTAAAGCTCAATTCTTTTCCATCATTCTGCAGATTGATCTGTTCTTTAATTTCAATCTCTCTTGTCTCATGGGGAATATTAGAAACTGCGCTCATTTCTTCGCCAAGCCAGTCTTTGCATATCCTGTTGGCCAGTGTGCTCTTGCCGGCATTTGGCGGGCCGTATAGGCCTATCTTGAGATGCTTTTTTTTCTTGAAAAGATTCTTGAAAATTCTCCCTAACAACCTCTTGAACACATTCACCATGTTTCCTTAGATTTGAAATGATGTTTATAAGCTTTTCTATTAGCAGTCACTCTTTGGTTTTGGCAAAAATTGACCACCTGTTGTAGACAAATGACAATGCAATCAATATAACGGAAAATAATATACTTATGATTGCGCACAATATTGAGAAGTTATAGAAGAATTTGTTCGGGAACAGCTGTTTAAGCAGAGAGACAGATGGATCAAAAGTATAATTCCCCATCGGGAAAAAGATCTTATGGAACAAAGTGAAAGCGAGATTGAAATCAATCACAATAAGCAGACCGGCAGTCGTGAATATTATTATGCATATGGTCCCGCTGTAGAAAAACGATAAGAAAAGGCACTTGTATTTTTCTTTTGTTTCTTCTGTTCTATAATAGAAGCTCCATAAAAGCAGAAACAAGGCAAAAAGAAAGATCAATACATAGAACAGAATATCTAATTTATACAGCAGATTGCGCACATCTCTCATATGGGAAAGCTCGTTCTTGTTGAAATTTTCTATTTTATCCTGTTTCTCCTTAAGGAACGAGAAAATCTCATTCAAAGTCTCTTTTGCTTTTCCTTCTCCAACAGAGGAATATACATCCAGTTTCCGGAATTGTGAATGATAATACGATTCATTGAACAAAAACATCTTGTATGGAAGCATTATTATCAAAAGTGCAAGGATAATACAGAATATCATAAAACCGGTTTTTTCTTCCTTATTCATATATCTGCTCCAGCAATCTTTCTATATAAACATATCGTCAGCATTCGGCGCTTGATTCAGCCGACCATCATCTTTATATAGGAGAAAATGCTCTGAATTCCAATGGCCATAAAAAAAGGAGTGTTCATTGTTGTTTTGTTAGTGTCTGTTCTGCTACTTGTTTTATGCTCTTTTGCATTTGCAGAGATGAGGCCTCCTCCTCCTTATGAACGTTTCAGCTACAGTCTGCCGGGAGAAAGCAACTGGACAAACACATTGACTCTGCTGGATACGACAGACTCAGTCATTTTTGAGGCTGATGGAGGGATCAGGCATTCAAGGGACAGCCCCATGGTAGGTCCTGCAGGACAGGGCGAAGCAGACGAAGATTTTCCATGCCCCGGCCTGCCCGCTTACAGTTTGGTGGCAAAGATTGGGGAAAGAGGCAAATGCATATTAATCGGCGAACATCTTGCAATGGTCCCTGATGTGGACGGATTTCTTTATTTTGCAGTAAATGACAAATCTCCTGATGATAACGCAGGAAAGTTCAGTGTCCAGGTTTCGATAACCAGGCCTGTCTGCGGCGACGGTACGTGCGATATCGCAGAAGTGGGCAAATGCTATGAAGACTGCGACTGGTGCGGCGACGGAGAATGCAATGCGGATGAGACTTGCGGGACCTGCAGCCAGGACTGCGGTTACTGCGAGGGCGATGTGGCGGGGATTGAAGACGTTGTAAATCGATACTATGAAGCTCTTGAGCAGAACGACTTCGAGACCTTGACAGAGATTACAACAGGAACATTGTATGATTATCATAATGAGTTCAAAAGGTTTGAAAGGGAATTCCAAAAGGAAATAAAGCTTATTGGCATAGATGTTCAGAATGAACTGCTGCCTTCGATTTCTATAGAAGATCTTGAAGTGGAATTTGACGGATTGGAAGAGGGCGGCGCGACTGCTGTTGCTAGATACCACGAAACAGAAGAAGAGATAATGCTTAAGAAGAAACTGGACAAATGGTTGATAGAGGACATCAAAGATAACGATTCTGATGAATTGTTCACAACAGGTCTGGACATCGGCGAATTAAGAAAGAACCACAACAAATACTTGAAGACATTCAGCGAAGAAAAGATAAAGGAGGCGAGCGTTATCGTAAGCGCTGACACCACCAAAAGCCCTCTGAAACTGGTATTCTTTACAATTATTGCAATTGTTATCTTTTTCTCAATAATTTATTTTGTAGCGATGGCAGTCAAAAAAAGAGGCTCCTTTCCAAAAATAAAAATGCCGAAACCGCATCTAAAAAAGAAGTCTAGAAAAGTGAGCAAGCTAAAGAAAACAAAAAAATGCAAGAAGTGCGGTGCAGGTATGTACGAGAACGGGAAATACTGTGCAGAATGCGGAAAAAAGAATTAGATTAAATCCCTTTTTTTAGAATTTGCTGTATCCGTGTTCGCCTCTCAAAGGCACAAAGCCGAAGTTTTCTTCTCCGGCAGTCCTGCGGATATTTCCTTTTAATTTCACTGCCGTGACCATTCTGCACGAAGAGGGCGTGCCTACCGGTGCGACAACGATTCCGCCTTCTTTCATTTGTCTGAAGATTGTGTCGGGGATTCTCGGAGTTGCAGCCGTCAGTATGGCCCTGTCATAAGGTTTGTTCTTTGGCCATCCAAGACTGCCGTCATCACATATTATTTCAATGTCCGCAAGCTCTATCTTCTGTTTTTTAAGTTCAGTTCTTGCAGCCGCAATATTCTTGATAGAAAGTTGTGTCAATTCATAGATCAGTTCGACACTAGTTATTTTACCTTTCTTTCCTGTAATGTAGGCCATCAATGCTGCATTATATCCGCTCCCGCTTCCGATCTCCAGGACATTGTGGTTCTTCTTCAGTTCAAGAAGTTCGAGCATGTGGGCGATTGTATACGGCTGGGAGATGGTTTGCCGGTATGCAATAGGCAGCGCTATGTTTTCATAAGAAAGATCCTGCATCTCCTTTCGCACAAAAAGATGTCTCGGCACCATTCTCATCGCTTCCAGAACATTCTCGTCTCTTATTCCGTATGCCCTGACGATGTCTGTCATCATCTGTCTCTTTTTTTCAAAATCTTCCATAACAAATTAGTAGGTTTATCTTATATAAAAAGGTTTATATATGAAATTGCTATAATCTCTTAGTATGAACATAAGGATTTTGTTTGAAGACAAGAAGAAAAAGACTCCAAGGTCATTGAAAGAACAGTTCATGCTGGAATGGTACAAACAGCTTGGCTGGAAAAAGAATCCGTTCAAGACAGTTATTCCCAAACACATTGATGATTTTATTGCCGGCTATGACAAGGACAGATTGAAGATTAATCTGTTCGTGATAAAAAAACTGAATTTTGGCACTATTGTAGGTCCGCCTGGAACAGGCAAAACAACTATCTTGAAATGGATGGAATATGAATTGAGAAAATACAGGAAACGGGTACATGCAAAACTGGTAGACGGCTCTAATTTAACAGGTGAAAAGCAGACAATCAAAAACATACTCTGGCCTTTGTTGAATCCTATTGAAAAATACATCACCAAGCCCTGGCAGGTTATCACAGCTGCAAATATTGTAAAAGAAGTCAATAACAGACTGAAGCCAGACCATAAACTGGTTTTTCTGGTGGATAATGTTAAGGAAATCAGCGATCTGGCACAGGTTCTGATGAGAGAATTGTTTCTTGCGAATATTAATTTTCAGCTCATAGTCAGCGGCACAAAAGAAGAGATAGAAGATAGTGGCATAGACCAGTTTAAACCTCAGGATCATTTGCGTATTGATCTGAGCGAAGGAATGCCGTATAAGGATCTGCGAAATCTTGTCCGGAAAAGGATAGAATCTGTGGGCGGTAAAGACATAAAGCCGTTTACAGAAGGATTGATGAAAAGGATATGCGCAGAGGCAGACCATAATCCAAAATCTGTTCTTGAATTGGCGTACAATTGTGCAGCAGAGATTGCCCTGGAAAACTGGCAGAAAGAAAGAATCGCAGAAGAAGAAAGACTGATGGAGTTGCGGGAATTAGAAGAGGCTGCTGAAGAAGAATCTGAGGAAAAGGAAAAATCTGAAAAGCAAGCGCAAGCCAAGAAAAAGAAAAAAGAAGAGGAATATCTGGATTTAGAAAACTATGAAGAAGTAAAAGGATCTGGCGCCCGCGCGCGAGCAAGACGGCTTGAGCAGGAAAAGAAAATTCAGGATTTTTTTGACAAGGTTAAGAAAAATCTCGGAGAAATATAAATCTCCTGTGTAGATCAAAAAAAGAGGTTCATATGTCAAGAAGAAAAAAGAAACTAAATACAAATGTAAAAAAAGATTTGATTTCTGTTATTAGTGCAACCTTGCTGGCGCTTGAACGCAAACATCATATAAAACTGGATGAGATAAGCAACAGGATCATTCATAATGCAACCATCTACCAGAGCGATGAAGTTGTATCCCTTGCGATTGTTGTCTATTCTTTGTCAAAGATCTGCGAGCGCAATGAATTGCATCCTCTTGCCAACTGGCAAAAATTTCTGGAAAAGATAGAATATCATTTGAAGAATGCAAGACAGAACTTGAACAGGGATAAAATAAATTCTTACATGAAGGATCTTTCTAGTTTGATCGATGTGATCTCTTCTGTGGATGAAAAGATCAAAATGTATGTGGTGCAGGTTCTTGAAAAGGCAAAATTGAAAAAGGGCAGCAAGATCTACGAACACGGCATAAGCATTCAGAGGATAAGCGAACTTTTAGACATTAATCTGTGGGAATTGAGCAATTATGTGGGCCATACCCAGATCATAGACAAAGAAGAAATAAAATTTGATGCGAAAAACAGGTTAAACCTCGCAAAAAAGATATTTAAGCTGAAAACCTAATAGTTCAAAAAAAATGGGAGAGAATATAATCTTTGATACTGGACCAATAATTACTTTCACATTGAATGAATTATTGTGGCTTTTAGACAGATTGAAGGAAAAATACAAAGGAGAGTTCTATATAACAGAAAGTGTCAGAAAAGAATTGATAACGCGTCCTTTGCATTCAAAGAAATACATGTTCGAAGCAATCAGGGTCAATGACAAGATAAATGAAGGCGTTTTGAATTTGATAGAAAATGATGAAATATCTTCAAAAGGCAAACAATTGACAGATTGGGCCAATAACAGTTTCAAGGCTCGTGGAAAATACATAGAATTGGTCCACAAGGCAGAGATAGACAGCCTTGCGGCCGCACTATTCTTGAATTCGTCAGCTGTAGTTATCGACGAGAGAACCACAAGAATGTTGATAGAAGAGCCGTACGAATTAGCAAAATTGATGGAGAAAAAATTGCACACAAAGATTGAGATTAATGAAAAAACGCTCAATAAATTCAGGGATGCGACAAAAGGCCTGAGGATCATCAGAAGTGTTGAACTGGTAGTGATTGCCTATGAGATGGGTTTGCTTGATAGGTACGTCACTTCAAAAGGAAAAGTCGACAAGAAGATGAAAAAAGTTCTTCTTGAAGGAGTTTTATGGGCGCTGAAATTGAATGGCTGTGCAATCTCCAAGAAAAATATCAAAGCAATCTTAAAACTTGAAAGATAAAAAACTTTTTTCTAAAATGTTTTTTAATTTTTTAAGACGCGATTTTTTTTCGAAACATTTAAATATGAGTTTTTGTTTAAATAGTTTAATAGATGGTGAGGAA
>WJKV01000034.1 GCA_014728875.1 Candidatus Woesearchaeota archaeon
CTGCGTAATCAAGATTGACCAATGAAGGTATTGCTATTGTTTCTACGATTCCCTTGATCATGGTGCTGATCAGTTCGTTTGCGACTGCGAATGCCTGCTCAATCGGCAGGTTTCCTGCAATTGAAACCAGCCTGTTATTATCTATTACTATTACAGTATCAGAAGACTGCCTTAATTGCTGCAGGCCGAATTCTGCCTTGTCGATCCTTGCCCTTTCAATATCAAAAGGCATTGTGACTGTGCCTATTACAATAGCTCCAACACTCTTTGCAACCTGAGCAATGATTGCAGCAGCTCCTGTTCCTGTTCCGCCCCCCATTCCTGCGCAGACAAAGACCATGTCGCTGTCCTTAAGAGCTTCTTTTATTTCCTGTAGAGACTCTTTAGCAGCTTCTGCGCCTTTCTGAGGCATGCCGCCGCATCCAAGACCTTTGGTAATTTCTGCACCAATCAGAAATTTCCGGTCAGACTCTATTATGTTCAAGTGCTGCTGGTCTGTATTGGTTGCAATTATTTCAGCTCCTTTTACTCCTTTTCTATAGAGCCAGTTTACCATATTTCCACCAGCACCGCCAGCACCCACTACTTTGATATTTGCCTGACCAACGTCAGCAGAAGCAGATGCTTTGTTATCTAGCTGTTCTAATGCGTTTTCCACAATGAAATCCATTTTCTCTATTTCCCCCGTGACAGTGTTTTTCCTATTGTTAAAGTATAGTGTGGTGAAGTATTAGGTTATGAGCGTACTAAATAGTTAAGTCTAGTAATGTCAAAGTATAGCTTACCAGAATCAAGTTTTCTGATGAAAAACTTGAATTAGGTGCTTTTTATATAATGCTAGCTCATATTTAAGTATTTATATTATTCATAATATATTATTTAGAATATAGTAGGGTCTTTTTGCCCGGATAGAGCCCCATTGACGTCATTTTCTTGTATTGTGCCGGATCTAAAGAAACAAAGCTTATTTCAAACCCTGTTTCTTTTTTCAAGCTCTCTACGACCGAATCTATTTTTACAGTATCTACCCTTGATCCTATGATTAATATGTTTGCTTTGTCGTCTTTTGCATCTCCGTGAAGGATGATGGAATCTATTTTTTCATCCTGTTTTATCTCATTTACAAACAAGTCTATTGTGTTTTTCTTTTCGATGAAGAAGGTTGAGATGAATCGCGCATTTGGTGTTCCGGCCAGCTTGTATAGCTTGAATTTGTTAATCTTTACTATATCGACGAGTTTCAGGCTGTTGAGCTTCTTTAGACATCTATAGGTTGTTGCGGGCGCAACATCTGCAGCTTTTGCCAGCTCTCTTAGGTTGAATTCCTTGGTGCTGTTGACCAGTGCCTTGAGGATCCTGGCTGTCTTTTCATCAATCAGTTTTGACAGGATTTCAGTCTTTGGATTCTTGTCCATTTCGGTGGGAAATCAATGGATATATAAAAGGATTTCGTTTCTGAAACATTGTTTGATTTATGAAAAGCTGTTTCACATGTGATTATATGGCTTAAGATGGACGGATTCTTAAGAATCAGCATTCTCTTTTTTATCCATTATTTCTTTAAATTCTTGAGATGAGATTTCTTCTCCTGTGTCTGGGTGATAGAAGATTGGATTGAAAATGCTGGATTCTTTCTGATTAGCAGAACCGGTATTCGGAGCAAGATCGAACATTCCGAACTCAAATTCCGGCTGGACATTGGCTGCGACTGCCATGGCAGTTTGTTCCAGACTTGCAAGATCTGCCCAGTCAATTTCATCCGGCTTGAACAGTTCCCTTTCTTCTAGGAACTGTTCAAAAGTCTTGCCCATTGCCCTGTGGCTGTCTTTGAAATATTCTACAAAATCTTCCAGGATTGTTTGCCCGCATTGTTCCAGCAAACCCTTGTCAACATCAGCCTGCATCAGATTAGCAATTTTGATAATCAAACTCTGTTTTTCTGCTTCTTGTTTTCTTTGTTCTTGTTTTCTTTGTCTTTGCCTGATCCGACCGGCTTTTTTCAAGCCATTCAAATCCTGATGGATGATTTTTCTGAATTCTTTGTTAGGCATGTCTTCTGGCTGGAAAACCTGCCTGTTTTTGAAGCAGAATCGCTCATACAATTTTTTGAACCTGCTCAGTTCAGGCCTTCTTATATGTTCAGAATCCTTGGAATAGTGCAGATCTATTGCAGTATCATAGAGCTGCTTCCTGAAGTGCTGGGCAATAGCAAGCAATTCTTTATTTAAGCTCTCTGTGTCGTTTGGACAGAGCGACCTGACGAATCTGTCATAGGATTGGATGAGCCCGGACAGATATCTGACATTCAAATGCCCGTTTAGCTGTCCCAGGTCAAGATTCGTCAGTCTGTCTATAAGGTCTGTCCTTACAATATTATTGATGAATAGCCTTCTTCTTTGTCTTTTTCTTTTCCTGTTTATCTTAAGATCTGGATATAAGAGATTTCTGTGCGCCAGCGATATGCTTGTATAGAACTTGACCAGCCTATCTAATTGCTCATTGTTTTCCTGATCATGAGCACCTTTTTCAAATCTGGATAATATTTGTCTGTATACTGCCTGATGAGTGTCTTTTACAAGCACTTTCAGCATGTCTTTCGCGACAGAAGGATGCCCTGTTCTTTTGGCGATTTTCTGCATGTCCTGCATCCTGCTGTTGAATTCCTTTGCAGCCCCTTTCCAGTCGGTTACAGCTGCCAATGAATCTGTGAAAGAATAGTCTACACTTGTTTTGTTCCACAACAATATGAAAATGCGCTTCCAAGGGTCATTCTCGTGGTAAAGGCCAAGCCTCTGGCTTGCATTTTCTATTGCGTCTTCTATTGCAAGATAAGCATCCACTGCAAATTTATCATAATTAGAGAGTCTTGCCGGACTTTCTGAAAACTGAAGTTCAGCAGTGTTATCCTCCCCTGAAGCGATTTTCTCTTCTATGCTGTGCAGAGTATTGTTGAACCTGTTGAGGATGCTTGCAGATGTTCTTTTCATGCTTTCCAGACCATAGTATGCCTTGACAAATTCTTCTGCAATATCCTGGCCTGTCTTTCGTGCTTTCTTGTCTGAGAAAAAGGACTTTACTGATTGCCATATGCCTTTCTTGTATGCACTGCTCATCCCTTTGACAGCTCTGTCAACCAATGCAACTGCATTGTATTGCTTGTTTTCAGGCTTTGGGAGCCTCTTGTATGCTTTCCAGAAAAGGGCTTTTGTTTCTTCTGGAAGATCTTCATTATTAATGTATGCTGCACACAGCTGTCTTTCCAGCTCTTCTGTAGGATTTGAACCGTCGATATTATCACCGAAAAGAGCGCATTTGAGCAGATAAGACCCTATTTCCAGCGATGTCAACGGATAATTAAGAAGTCTTCTTGCTAAACCAGGTCTATTGTATCCAATACTTTCTTGTTCTTTGCCGGGCTCCATCCTATCTAATTATTGAAGACAGACCCTTTATAAAGTTTTCTATTTGTGACTACTTTTAAGTGGTGTTTAAAAAAGGGAAATAAAAAAAAGAAGAAGTTATTCTTCGTAATCTACTGCTTCTCCATTTTTGACTATTTTCAGCTTACCAATAGAATAGAAACTAATGCGATTGAAAGCAGTAAAATGTGTCTCTTCATATACATCCTCCTCCCATCTATATTTTTAAAATCCTATTCAATTAAAATATATAAATGTGTTGGATAGAATCTATATAGTAATTATTTTCTCTTTTTTCTTGGCTTTTTTGTCAGGAATTGCTTGTCTATCTCTGAGAAATATTCACCTACTCTTTCCCTGATTGATTTCAGCAAGAAGGATTCTATCTTTTCCTTGTAGATGTTACTGAACTTTTCTTTTTCCATTATCCTGTAGTTGGTCGCGACTTTTTCTATCAAAAAAAGTTCCCTTAATCTCCTGACCTGCCTGCGAAGATTGCTGCTTGCGACGCCGGTCATGGGCAGTCTGTGCCTTTTTCTTATTTTCTTGACTTCCTCTTCTATCTGCTTGCTGTTCAGTTCTTTCTTCAGCAAAAGCGCGTAAAGAACATCGACAACAACATCCCTGCTGTCGCCCGGCTGCAACAAGCCTACGGACAAGCAGAACTTGGAGACAAGATCCCTGTTTTTGATCTTGAACGGCCTTTCATACTTCCTTAATGTAATTTCTGCCAATGCAGTGTCTTTTGATTTTATCATGGAAACCAAGAAGATATTAAAGATATTTAAATCTTTTTAAAACCGATTATAACTTATTGAAGAAAACAGTTATCTCTTCCCCTTTTATCTTGAAGTTCTCACTATGCTGATATTCTTCTTTAGGATTGTCTGTGCTGGTGAAAGTCTTGACTGCCCCTGTTTTCAAGCCTATTTCCTTCTCCTGCTCTTTCATCTGGTCATAGATGGTAGGAGGAACTTTCAGGAAAAGGTCTATCTTGTCTGCCTTCTGCAGTCCTGATTTCTTTCTTGCGGACTGCGTGTTCCTGACTATCTCCCGCGCGAAACCTTCTGCGAGCAAAACAGGATCCTGCTCAGTGTTCAGATAGATCCAGCCGTACTTGAATTCGATGCCTTTGTGAGGCTCTTTAACTTCTTTTTCCAGCATCAAGTGTTTCTGAAGTATGTTTATTATCTCTCCGTTCAGGTTCATTTCATATTTGCCTTCCTTTCTTATCCTTTCTATAACTGAAGTAGGGCTTTTTGTTGTCAATGCTGCGATTATCTGGGTGCTCAATTCGCCGAAATCAGGAGAAAGCTTTGAATAGTCGAATCTCGCGCTTTCCTTTGCATGCTCGAACTTCTCGACCACTTTTACCGTCTTTACATTGGCCTGATTTATTATTATGTCTGACAATTTTTCAACTGCAGTGCGCGCAGCGCCTGTGGTTTCTACTGTCAGTTCTTTTATCGGCCACCTTCTTCCTATCTGTATCTTCTCCCTCAATGCCAGCGCGCTTGTCACGACTGCCTGAACAATATTTATCTCATTCTCCAATTCCTTGTTTATCTTGGCCTCGCTGGATTTAGGCCACTCATGCAGATGTAAACTTTCTGTTTTCAAACCGAATGCGTCTTTCAAGTTCTGGTACATCATCTCTGCTATGAACGGCGTCATAGGAGACATCATCTTGAGTACGCCCATCAAGGTGTCGTACAAACAGTATACAACAACGCTTTTCTCCTCTTCGCTTCCTATCGTGGCTTTTTCTCTAACCAATTGGACATAAGTCCTGCTTAATTCCAGGAACAGTTCTTCGACCAGTTCAGGTATCTCGTCAAGCCTGTATTCTTCGTACAGTCCTGTAACCTTCTTTATCGTGCTGTGCAGTTTGCTGATCATAAATTTTTCTTCTACATTGTATCTTTCCTCTTCCAATGTACCTAAAGTTCTTGGATTCAAGTTCAATTGTCCTGCAAGGTCTATCAGATACTTGTGCAGGTTCCATAGTACTATCAGATTCCTGTAGACCTGGTTTATCTCGTCCCAGCTGAAATTTATGTCGATGCCGGCCGTCTGCCTGCAGAAATACAAGCG
Source organism: Candidatus Woesearchaeota archaeon (assembly GCA_014728875.1). Classification (GTDB taxonomy): domain Archaea; phylum Nanobdellota; class Nanobdellia; order Woesearchaeales; family WJKV01; genus WJKV01. The sequence goes on from WJKV01000034.1 coordinate 5,514, forward strand.
CAGCGCATCTGAACCTACTTTTTCAGAGATTTCTTTCGGCAGTATGATGTTCCCGAGACTTTTTGACATTTTTTCTCCGCCAACCTGTGTCAGGAAACCGTGCATGTAAACATTATTGAAGCTCTTGTCCCTGAATCCTATCGTGCTGCAGACCATCAATACATTGAACCAGCCTCTGATCTGATCTTTTCCTTCAAGTATGAAATCAGCAGGCCATAATTTCTTCAAAAGATCGTCTCTCCTGGGGAAATCAAGACAATTCCAGCACGCAGTGCCTGCATCTATCCAGACGTCCATAACATCCGGAATCCTTTTCTTTTTGCCTCCGCATTCGCATTCAAAAGTAACTTTGTCGATGTGGGGTATGTGCAGGTTTTCAGGAGCTGTTCCTGCCAATTCTATAAGTTCGTCCCTGCTTTCCACCACTGTGTGTTCATTGCATTTGTCGCATACCCAGACAGGTACAGGCGTACCCCAGAATCTTTGTTTTGTTATGCTGTTGTCCCTGAGATTCTTCAGCCAGCCGTCAAAAGCATTCTTTGCAGTCTGAGGAACCCAGTGTATGCCTTTGTTGTGTTCTATCATCTCGGTCTTAAGATCCTCTGTCTTGAAGAACCATTGCTTTGTCAGCCTGAACACTACAGGAAAATGGCATCTCTGGCAATGCGGATATTCGTGCTCGACAGGAGTGACAGCTATCAAACAGCCGCTTTCTTCCAATGCTGTCAGGAATTTCTTTTCATCTTTTTTTGCGTGCCAACCTGAAAATTTTCCCATGTCTCCTGGGAAAAATCCGTTAGGTTGCAGGTTGTTGAAAGGCGGAATGTCATACGGCTGGCAGGCTTCAAAGTCCTCAGGACCGCAGCCAGGTGCAGTATGGACAAGACCGCTCCCTGCGCTAGTGTCGCAATAATCCTCAGTCAATATAACTGTGCAAACTTTGGAATGATCTTTTTTCATCTCATCATAATGCTGACCCAATTCTTTCTGCAGAGGATGTATGTATTCTAATCCTTCCAGCCTGTCGCCCATGAACTCTTCAAGTATGACCAATGATTTGTCTGCGACAGCCTGCACAACAGGGCCTGCCAATGCTTTTGCAACGATCCAGATCTCGCCGTCGACCTTTGCCCTTACGTATTCTATTCCTGGGTTGACCATCACTGCCAGATTATATGGTATTGTCCACGGTGTTGTTGTCCAGACTATCAAGTATTCATTCTCCTTATCCTTTAATTTGAATTTCAAAAAGACGCTGTCTTCCTTGACATTCTCGTATTCCAATTCGTGTTTTGCGCACGCTGTTTCACAGTCATAGCACCAGGTCATGACTTTCAGTCCTTCGTAAAGTCTGTTTTGCTCGTCTGCTTTCTTTACCAGCCACCAGATCCCTTCTATGTATTCTGTTGAAACAGGAAGATAAGGGTCGCTGAAGTCGAGCCAGACTCCCATCTTTTGAAGCTCGTCTGTCATGATATGGGTAGTTTCCATTGAAAATTTGTAGCATTCGTCTGTAAATTTCTCAACACCGAAATTCACAACATCGTCTTTTGTGACAAGACTGTTGTTTTTCAATACCCGTCTTTCAACTGAAAGGCCGTGCATGTCATAGCCTGCCCTGTCCCACACGTCGAAACCGTTCATTCGTTTGTAACGAAGTATCATGTCCTTCAATGAATGGTTCCAGGCCTGGCCGGCGTGCAGGTCCCCTGAAGTGTATGGCGGCCCCTGCAAAAAATAGAATTTCTTGTTTCCTTTATTCCTGTCTTTAACTTTGTCATAGATTTTCTGGTTCTGCCAAAAGGACAGTATGGTCTTCTCGACCTGAACAAAGTCAAATTTTCCGATATTTGCCATTTTTCTTGTTAAACCTTGGGAGCACGGTCATTGTTTTTAAATTTAGTGCTTTCTCTAGGTGTTCTCCGACCATTTAAACCGTAGAGAAGGCAAAATGGCACTATCTAGATAATACCTATAATTTCAACTGTTTGTATTATCTGTGCCGATCTCATGATGAAACCAAGAAAAATAAAGACATATTTAAAAGTTGCGGCAGAAAGAAGAGGATATGTATTTCCTGCTCAATTGCTCGAACACATCCATTGCGACCATGCCGTCATCAAGCATGTTATTAACGAAATGAGAGGCAACATTATGCACTCCGTTTGTTGCAGGCTGATGCATTTGGATGTGGGAACCCAGGTTTCCGATATTATTCTCGTGGATGGCCTGCGCCCAGGCGCTTGCAAAGGCCATTGCTTTTGCTTCCTCATCTATAAGATCCGGCAGCGGTTCTGACAGCAGATGGCCTATCTCGTGCCCGATCGTCAGCAATAACTCTGCCAGATTGTTTTCCAAAACAAAGATAGAGCCTGTTGAATGATTGCAGAATCCAAGTATGCCAGGAGACCATTGTCCGCCCAGCCGCGCATGTTCTTTTCTTAATTCTTTTTCACTGCAGACATCGATGTTAAGACAGGGCAGTTCTTTTCCTGTCAGTTCAATAAAGGTCTGTTCCACTAATTCTTTGACCTGTTCTGAAGCCCTGATGAATTTTGTTTTGGGCGCAGAAGGATTGATGAACTGGCCCGGTCTGAAGACCAGTTTTGTCCTTAGAACATCGTATTCTTTTCTTGTTTGCTTTTTAATCTCTGCAACAGGATCAGAATAATTCCCACTGTATACTGAACTGGTTTTGCTTGAATCAGTATCTCCTGCATAGATCACAGCCGGCGATCTTGCAGTGTATGTTATAGGTCCGTAAGGCGGAGCCTTGAACGAGTATGAGGCTGGCGCGGGCTGTACAGGCCGGCTATGACTGCTGCAGCTTGCGCATTCGCTTACAGTTGATTCTAAAGCAGATCTGCTATCCATATAGTCTGAACCTGTCATGCTGCTTAGACAGCTACTGTATCCTCCAGAGCTCATGTATGACATTCTAATCACTGTGTCCTATATAGGTAAACAGGATATATAATGCTGATGCGACAATTAGGTCATCCTGAATAAAGAATCAAAAGAAACTGTCGAGCTTGCTCTGCTCTTTAAGAGAAATCAAATCGTCTCTTGTATAGCCAAGGACTTCAAATATCTTCTCTACAACAGGGACTATCTGTTTTTCGATATAGTATTCCGGATCTATGTCTTCTTTTGTGCATTCGTGGGCCTCTCTCGCCTTGTCCCGTATCTTTGCGCCTTTTGTTGTTATCGCATACTGAAGCACTGTTCCCGGAAGCGGAGTTATTCCTCGCCGCACCATCCTTTTTGCAACAGCGACATGCGGGCCTATGGAATCATAGTCTTCTATCGGTTTTGTGATCTGTGTCTTTATTATGAAATTATCCAGTTCCAATTCTTTTCTTCTTACTTTTTCTATAATCTGTCTCACATATTTATAGGCTTTTTCTTTGTTGTGTTCTTTAAGGACAATCGCAAGAACTTTTTTCTGCACCTCTTTAGCGATCCTGGAAGTGTTCCTCCTTACTGTCTCAAAACCTTTGATGATGAGGTTGTCCTTCTCGTCTATCAATGCGTATCTCTTTTTAGCTCCTGATTTCTCGTCTCGTGTGCTGACAAAGATGCCTGCAGGATAGGATCCTTCAAACTCCAGCTCCATCATGCCGGGCAGCTTGCTGTTGATCTCTTCTGCGACCTTTAATGCATCCTCTTTGGTTTTGCTATCCGTTGTCAAAAGAACGCTGTCTGTGTCGCTGTAGACGACATTGAAGCCTTCCTCCTGCATCCTGTCTATAGCCTGCTTGATGTAGTATCTCGCGTAAGCTGTTATGCTGCTCGCAGCGTCGAAGCTGTACCATCTGCTGTAAGTGAAGCCAATGTAGCCCCAGAAACTGTTGGCAAGCAGTTTCAGGCCCAGCTGTCTTGCGTTCAGGAACGGACTCTTCGTTTCCTTGAGTATCTTTTTGACTCTTAATCGTCTTTCTATAAGCTCGTTTATCATCGACGGCAAAAATCCTTTCTTTTGCTTGCAGAACCAGATCTTTCTTCCTTCCAAAGGAACGGGTTCAGCAGTGTCTTTGCAGCAGTCGCATCTCAAAGTGGGGCCGCTTATGTTGTGTGCGCTTACTATCGTAGGATACAAAGACAGGAAGTCAAACAACAGAATGTCTTTGTAAAGGCCGGGGATAGGTTCCAGAACAAAAGCGCCCTGCAGGCTTTTTGATCTTCTCTGCGCCAGCTCTTCTTTTGAAGGGCGGTTTGGAACAATGATATTCCTTTTCTTTGCATTGTCCATCAGAAACCACTCCACCATCTGGCTCATCGCAAACCTGCTGACATCATCCATTGTCAAACCTACTATTTTCACCAATTCTATGACGCTCGGCATCAACTTCTCGCATAATTGATAAGTCAGCCTGCTGTCATGCAGATTATAATCGCAGAAAGCGTTCAGCAGGTCCGCATCTACATTGTCCCATGCAGGGGCAAGCTTTAGGATGTCTATGTCTATCTTTTCCCCGCCGAGCAGTTCTTTTGCAACCTCGTTCAAGGTATAAGAGTCTGTCTTCAAGGATTGAAGCAGGATGTTTCTTGTCAATTGAAAAACATCGAAATGATTTATGCCTGTAATCTTGACTCTTGCGCTTCTTCCTTTGCCTAGTTCAGGCGAACTTCTGTCCAGACCTATGTCCAGTTTCACTTTGTATTTTTTTGCTCTCTCCACAATGTATGGAAGATCGAATCCGTCGCTGAAATAGCCTGTGACAACATCAGGCTTGAAGCTGTCTATTGTTTCCTTGAAACGCTGCAAAAGTTCTGCCTCGCTGTTGACAAACTCCACAAAATCGTGCTGTGTCTTGAATCTTTTCCAGGTTATCACTTTCTTTAAATCCCTGCTGTAGAAGCTTATCATTAATATAGGAGAGTCGAAAGTTCTTCTTTCGTTGGGGTATGCTTCAATGTCGAATGCAAGTATTTTTGGGTTCTCGAGCATTGCTTCGCCAGGTTTTATCTCGTCTGCTTCTATGCAGCGCACTTTCATCCCGGGGACAGGAGTTTCTTCTCCCTCTACAATGTATTCCTGGGTGGGGACTATTTCATTGTCGATGAAATAGCGCCTTGTGAACAGGACGTCGGCCTCGAAATATCTTATTCCCTGTTCCTTAAGCAGCTGTCTTATCTTAGGCACTTGTCCTGGATTCTCTAATGTGATTTTTATCGCTGTTACATC
>WJKV01000035.1 GCA_014728875.1 Candidatus Woesearchaeota archaeon
CATTTCCATCTTCTTGCTGACTGCCATCGACTGGTTGCTCTGATTGTAGGCAGCGACTATCTCATCAGCCAACGCTTCATAGGTCTTTTTCTTTTTATTGAAAGATTTTGCATAGGCTCCCTGCGAAAATAATCTCAATACGATGTCCACCCTTCTTTGCGGCGCGCATTCAACCGCTTTTGGATAACGGGCTCCGCCGTATTCGATCGTGATTATCTCTTCCCTTGGCGCGCTGTTCTCAATTGCCTTCACAAGAACCTCTACTGGATTCTTCTTTGTTTTTTTCTCTACCAAATCCAGTGCATTTTCAACAATCTCCAGAACTTTGTGCGCTTTTCCAGTATGATGTCCAGAAGTAATAGTATGTTTTTTGCCTTTGTGGCCTGTGACCATCATCTTGTTGATCAGTCTTTCAACAATGTTTATCTCGCTTTTATGGAATCTTGAATTTACATATCTTGCACCGGTCTTAGGAACAATGACAGGAGTCAATGTGATGTATCTCACCAAGCCAGGATCTTTCACCTGGATTCCTGTTGTATCCCATCTGTTGAATATTTTCGCATCCATTTTATCTTCTTGCTTTTTCGATCTTGCCGCCAAGCAATGCATCCAATGACTGGTCGTTAACCTTTATGACCTGCCATCTGACAGCCGGAATGTCGCCTTTCGACCTTCCTTTTGTTCCTCCTATGCATTCGATTAGGACTTCGTCGTGCTCGTCAACCAGCTTGATCGCGCCGTCGCCGGGGACAAAAGCAGTGATCTGTTTTCCGTTCTTTATCAGCTGCACCCTGACACACTTCCTCATTGCGCTGTTCGGCTGTTTTGCTTCCTTTTCAACCTTTTCAAGAACAATAGCCCTGCCTTGATGAACACCGCCCAACGGATCTGCCTTGGCTTTAAGCTTGTAAGCTTTCCTGACCCATCTGGGATCCAGTTTTCTGCTTCTTTTTCTTCTCTTCTTCAGCTTTTTCGCGCTGTTTAAGCCTCTTGGTTTCTTGCTCATTTTCTTATTATGCTATTTTTATCTCATCAAGCTTGAAATAGCGTTTAACTGCCTTTTCAAGCCCCCTCAATGCCTGAGCATTTCTGCCTATTAATAAAGCTTTCGTTTTTCTATCTTCAGCTTCGATGGTCACTATGCCGTCCTCTTCTGTGATTGATTTTGCTTTCAAAGGATATATCATGTTCTTGATGAATGTCCTAAGATCATTGTTGAATTCCACGATCTTTATGTTTTTCTTGAACTTCTCCCGCAATTTCTTGACATTCGCCCCTTTCTTTCCCACTGCCTTCCACAGCTGGGCAGGCTGAACTACAAAAATCAAAAGATCATCCATCTCAAAGAAGTCCTTTAGTTTGCTCCTGGTTACTTTTTCAAAGAAAGTCATAACCTGCAAACTTTGTTGGTCGTATTTTATCATTTCTCTTTCAGATATCCTATGATTGAAATCGCATATGGTTTCTTGCAAATTGTTCCAAGTTCAATGTTTGTCTTGTCGATCTGTTCAATTTTGACTTCATCGCTGAACCTCAGGATCTCTTCTCTTACATCTGCAGGACAATTTTTTGTGATCAAGACCTTTTCGATTTTCCCCAGCCTTAGATTCTTTAGCGTGAGATCTGTACCTACGGTTACCTGGCCTTTCTCTATCAATGATTTTAACTCTTTCATTTTTTGACTGCACCTTCTGATTTGATCCTCAGGCTTGGCAGGCCGGTGCCCGCAGGAATCGCCTGGTTAATCATGACATTCTCTATGACGCTGGAAAGCTTATCTATTTCTCCTCTCTCACTCGCAGCGATTATATGTTTTATAGGCGTCTCAAAGCTCGCTCTTGCAAGCACACTGCTCTTTTCGCCCACAATTCCGTATCTTGTGATGCCTTTTACTTCGCCTGTCGCGCACATGATGTCTGTTGCGAGCATTATGTGCCTTATGTCAATATTGATACCTTGATCTTCCAGGACTTTTATCGCTTCTTCAATTATCAGCTGTCTTGCAGCTTCGAGTCCCAGGACTTTTAGCGTTTCAAAGATGTCATTGCATTTTGTCTTATAGCTGTCGACTTCTTCAAAAGTAAGAACTTTTTTCAGATTGCTTCCTGCAGTCATGATTACATATTCGTCTCCTTTTTTGACAGGAAGAACCTGCTTGATTCCTTTGATGCCTGAAACAAAGGTCTTTTTTGCTTCTTCTTTAAGAGCATACAGTTTGTTCAGTTCTTCTCCTTCTTTTGTAAGCTTGATGAACAATGAATCTTCCTTTACTTTTACATTTACATTCTTCAGTCCTTTCTGAAGCGCTTTTGCAATGGCCTGCGTCCTTATTCCGTATTTTGCCAGAAGATTCTTGTCAAGATCAACTTCGATCGTCGCATCTGCAACATTGACTTCTATAGTCTTTACAAGCTCGTTCAAGCTTGTTTCTTTTATTTTTGCAGCGATCCTGCTTACTTTATCAGGAGAAGGATTCTTGTCAGACAGATAAATCTCCATGGAAGGCGTAACCAATTGTTTTCTTCCGTCAAAGATCTCTATCAATCTTGGCAGTCCGATAGTGACCTGAAGCTCGCTTACTCCCCCTGCGTGTTTTGTGTTCAATGTCATCTGAGTGCCTGGCTCTCCCATGCTCTCGGCTGCGATCAGACCGACACTCTCGCCTGCATCTATCTTAGCAAGTTCATATTCGATATGCAGTTTTTCCAGTATCTTTTGCACATCGCTCTTCTTGACTTTGGCAGGCAGATGGTCTTTTACATCGTTCAGCAATGATTCAGGAATCAATCCTTCATATTTTTTGAACAGGTCGTCAAATTCTGCCATTTTTATTCTCCATACATTTATTCATATCATACATTTATTTATATTTATTCTCCGCAAACATCTGTTATTATTTTTTGAACATTGATGGTGCCCTGCTCGCTTTTTGATACATCAATACCGTCTTCACCATACTCGAACTGCACTATCTGTCCTGAACAGTCCCTGACAGTGCCGTCATATTCCACTTTAAGGTCCTGCATTGCATTGCTCAATCTTCTGTAAAGATAGCCGGATTTAGGCGTTCTTAGTGCAGTATCCATCAGGCTGTCTCTTCCTGTCATCGCGCCATAGAAAAATTCAGACGGCTGAAGTCCGTGCTTGAAACCATTCTTGATGAAACCCCTTGCAGCAGCGCCAAGATCTCCCCGCCTGAAGCAAGGCAGGCTCCTGTCAACATAACCTTCTCCTATTCTTTGTCCTCTCATACTCTGCTGTCCTACACAGGCGCTCATCATTGCAAGATTCAATAGTTTTGCCCTGCCGCATCTCGCCATTATCATTATGGGATTAATATCGCTGCTTTGTTCTGCAACTATTTCGCCTGCAGCATTTCTTGCTTTGTTCAACACGCCCAGGGTTTTGATCTCCAGGGTTTCCTTTCTGGTTCTTCCTGGAAGGGGCGTCAGTTCCTTGCTCTTATACTGCTCTATCAGTCTTTCAACTTCTTCTAATGATTTTTCTATTTCCTCTTCAATTCTTTTCTTTGCATCCTCTGATATTTCAACATCGCTCAGTCCGATAGTGAAGCCTCTCTTCAATAAAACCTTGATGCCCAGCTTGAACATGCTTGTCAGAATCTCTGCTGTTTTTGTAGAGCCGTATTGCTTGTGGATTGTTCGCAGCAGAAGACCTTTGCCTGCACTAAGCTGCTTCGCATCCATGATACCTGTCAATAATTTGCCGTCTTTGATTTCAATCCTGGCATCCAGTTCGCATTTGCCGTTCTTCCACATCTTGCATTCCTTGCAGGGCATCGCCGGCGCAATGCAGATGCCGTTCCTGCCGAGGAAATCAAAATCATCAGGAAGCAGAACACTGAAAACATCTTTCCCGCTGACCTTTTCTTTTCTTCCAAATTTATTGAAATTATCTATGCCTACAGAATATAATAATTGAACAGCATCGTTCCTGTCGAATTCCAGATCCTTCGTCAGAATATAATTGCCTGTTACTGCGTCCTGCGTACAGCCCATGATAGTCAAGCCCAAGGCAGGGCTTACCAATTGAGTAGGGACTTCAAGCAGCAGTTCTGCTTCTGCCCTCGCTTCTTCTGTCTGCGGAACGTGAAGATTCATCTCGTCGCCGTCAAAATCAGCATTGTACGGATGGCACACTGCAACATTCAGCCTGAATGTCTTGCCGTCAAGCACTTTTACCTTATGGCACATCATGCTCATCCTGTGCAGGGAAGGCTGCCTGTTGAACAATGCAAGATCTCCGTCTATGATATGCCTCTCAACAATATAGCCTGGTTCAAGCTCTTCCAATAATTCTTCTTTTGTCTCGTCAGTTATCCTTTTTCTTCTTCCGTCCGGCCTGATAACATAGTTTGCACCAGGATAATTTAGCGGTCCTTTTTCGATTAGAGTCTTCAAATATTCTATGTTCCAGGGATTCACTCTTTCAGGAACAGTAAGTTTCATGGTCATTTCGCTCGGCATGCCGACTTCGTTTATCTTAAGCATGGCGTCCGGACTGATAACGCTCCTCGCACTGAAGTTTGTTCTTTTACCTGCAAGATTATGCCTTATCCTTCCCTGCTTGCTCTCTATCCTGTCCCTTAATGTTTTCAGCGGCTCTCCGCTCCTATGCCTGGCTGGAGGCAGCTGCGCAACATTATTTTTGAAGAATGTAGTAACATGATACTGCAGCAGGTCCCATAAATCTTCAATGATTATCTCAGGCGCGCCTGCGTTGATGTTTTCAAACAATCTTTGGTTTATCCTAACAATATCGCCCAATTTGTGGGTAAGGTCGTCCTCGCTTCTTTCACCGGACTGCAAGGTGATAGACGGCCGCATGCTTACGCTTGGAATAGGAAGTACAGTAAGCACTGTCCATTCCGGCCTCATTGATTCAGGATCTATCCCGAAAAGCTCAATGTCCTTGTCAGGAATCTTCTCAAGCCTGCTTCTCAATTCAATAGGAGATATCCTTTTGTCTTTTTCCAGGAATCTTGTAGGCTTTTCAAGGCTTACATTAACCTGCCTGCTCCTGCAGTGCGGACATTTGCTGACTCCTCTTATCTTCTGAAGGAATAATTTTATCGCAACATCCTTTTCTTTCAGCCCTCTTTCTTTTTCAACCTTTTTCAGTCTTCTTTTCTGTGCTGCAATCTCTGCATCGCTGGCAAGTATCCTGCCGCATTCCCTGCAGGTGCATCTCAAAAGATTAAGGACTGTTGTAACGAACATGATGTGAACTACCGGTCTTGCGAGTTCGATATATCCATGATGGCCCGGACATTCCTTAAGCTTGTTTCCGCAGGTCTTGCAGGTAAGTCCAGGATCTACCACCCCAAGCCTGATGTCCATCAGCCCTCCGTCTACAGGATATCCCTCCTTGTCGTAAAGTTCAGGCGTGACAACCTTGGCTGCAGCTACCTGCTTGATCAGTTTAGGTGAAAATATCTTGAACTGTATGTTCTTTACTTTCTTGTTTGAGGTTTGCATTTTAATATTGGTCCTCCAGGCTGATCTTCGGGAAAACAGTCATGCTCTTCAGTTCATCCAGCAATAATTTGAAAGCATAACTCATTTCAACATAACTGATTACAACATTCTCGCCGCAGGCCGAACAGTATTGCCTGTTCTTGAACTTGTCGTCTGTCGCGATCATGCCGCAGTTCTCGCAGATGGGTATCAAGGTTTTGTCAGAGTCAAACCTCTCCTTTAACAGCAGGCTAGCTCCGTGCGCAACAAATGTGTCTTTCTCCATCTCTCCAAGTCTAAGGCCGCCTTCTTTTGCTTTTCCTTCTGTCGGCTGTCTTGTAAGCAGCGCAATAGGTCCTGTTGCCCTGCTCTGCATCCTGTTCGCAACAAGATGCTTAAGTTTCAAATAATACTGATTCCCAATAAAAATCTTGACTTTGAACTCCTGGCCTGTAAGTCCGTTGTACAATGTTTCTGTGCCGTTCTCTCTGAAACCTAATGAAAGCAGTTCCTGCCTCAATGCTTCTTCTGGCTCTGCGTCAAAAGCGGTTCCGTCTATGTACCTTCCGTTCAATGCGCTGACTTTTCCCCCTACCAGTTCAATAAGATGCGAGATAGTCATTCTTGTAGGAATACTATGGGGACTGAAAATGATGTCTGGTACGATTCCTGTCGCACTGAAAGGCATGTCTGACTGAGGGAATATCATTCCCACTACACCTTTCTGTCCGTGCCTGCTGCTGAACTTGTCTCCTATCTCAGGAAGCCTCTGGTCTCTTACCCTGACCTGCACGAATTTGTTGCCTTCTTCATTCTCTGTCACAACAACAAAATCAATTATTCCTTTTTCTCCGTGCCTGACTGTAGTGCTGCTTTCCCTCCTATGGCTGCTTCCAAGCGTGTATTCATCCATTCCGCTCAGGAATCTTGGAGGGCTGGTCTTGCCTATCAGGACATCGTCAGGATGCACTTCAGCCTCAATGTATGCAATGCCGTCTTCGTTCAGGAACCGATAGTCTTTCTCGCTCTTGTATCCTTTTACATCCTTGTCAGGGATGCAGATCTGGTCGACAAGGCCCCCGCTGTATCTGAGCTCTTCGCCCACATACGGCCTGAAATACGTGCTTCTTGCAAGACCCCTCTCAACACTGCTTTTGTTTAGGATGATTGCGTCATCCATATTGTAACCTTCATAGCTCAGGATTGCGACAACAACATTCTGTCCTGCAGGATGTTCGTCTTCGTGCGCAATATCGTACATCAAGCTTTTTACCAGCGGAGCCTGAGGATAATGCAGGAGATGAACATCAGTATCTATCCTCAACGGATAATTCGCACTGTAGAATCCGATAGCCTGTTTCTGCCCTTTGCTTCCTCCGTGCGCTCTTGTTGCCAGACAGAAGTTAGCATAAGGCACCAACGAAGTTGCAAGGCTGAATATGACAAAAGGCGCGATCTCAAGATGAGTGTGAGCTTTTGTGAGTTCATGATGATAGAATGCAACCAGACAGTTTTCTTCTTCAGAAGCATCGATGTATTCAATAACACCTTGTTTTATCAGATCCTCCCAAGTGATCTCTTTCTTTTCCAATTTCTCAAGATGTTCAAGAGTAAGTTTGCTTTCTCCGTTCTCCACGATAATCAAAGGCCTTCTTATCCTGCCTTTGTTCAATTCAATGTGTATCTCGTCGGACTTTTTGTCGTATCTGACATTCAGTTCGCTGTTCAGATTGTTTACTCTTCTTTCTGCCTTGACCTGCTCGATGAACAGCAAAGGCTCTTCGACCTTTCCTATGAAATTCGAATCAATGTAAACTTCTGCCATTTTATTCTACCTTATTTTACAGACCTCAAACCCAAGTTTCTCAGGTTTTCCAATATTTTTTCTCTCTCAGTGTCCTCCACACCCTGTGAGACACTGGCCAAAAGGCTGAGATTCTTTCTCAGACCAATATTTGTTCCGTCAGGAGTTTCAATAGGACAAAGTCTTCCAAGATGCGTCGAATGCAAAGCCCTTGCTTCAAAATTCTCCTGGCTGGGGGATAACGGACTGACAACTCTTTGCAGATGCGAAACTATTTCTAGATTATTGATCCTCTGCAGTCTCTGGCTGATTCCTTTTCTTCCTCCTACCCAGTTTCCTGTTGCCATTGCACTGTATATGCTGTTGGTAAGCAGCTTATCCCTGATTATGACTTTAATAGAAGGAAATTTTCCTCTCTTGACGATTCTCTGGAAATTGTACAGAAGGTCCTTGACAAGGCTTTTTAGATTCGTCCTGAAAAGGTCCTCGAGAAGATCTCCGCTCAGTTTCAGCCTTTTGTTTGCATAATGATCCTTATCGTCAAGAGGAAGCTCTCCCTTGCTGGCTTTGATGAATTTCTTCATCAGTTTGCACAGGTTGTAGGCCTTATAGATTCTTTCTTCTTTGGTTATGCCGAGATGAGGCAGCAGATATTTGTCAAGCGTCTCCCTCATTCTTTGTATTCTTATTTCCTTCGGCTTTGTGCTCTTTAATTTTTTTGCAATGAAGTCAAGCGCATCGTCTTCTGTCTTTATGTCTGTAAAATTATAAAGATTGATCAGGACTTCTTCGTAATCCTCGCTGCTGCTTACAAAATGAGTGATCTCTTCGTCCTTCAGCAGGCCCAGCGCTTTGATGATGACGATCAAAGGAATCTTTTGCACCCTTGTGAACGACAGATAAAAGATTCCGTCTCTCGGCTTTTCAAGCTTGTGCGGTATCCTGTAGCTTCCTCTCTGGGAGAATAGTTTTCCCACATATTCGCTGGTTCCGACTGTTGGTTTTTCAACAAAGAACTTGTTGCTGGCAAGATCCTCCACATCTATCAACACTCTTTCTGTGCCGTTTATGATGAAATATCCGCCGGGATCATTAGGATCCTCGCCTGCTTCTATCAGTTCTTCTCTTGCTTTTCCTTTCAGATGACATATGTCGCTTTTCAGCATCACAGGAAGCCTTCCTATGTTTGTTGTGAAGCTTTCCCGCTGAACACCGTTAATATGAGTGGAAACATCTATGTATACTGTTGCTGCATAACTGATGTTTCTCAGCCTTGCTTCTCTCGGAAGTATATTTCTTTCACTGCCGTCAGCCTCGACAATCATGGGTTTTGCTACTCGTATATTGTCAAACTTTATTTTCAGCTCGTCTATGTCGTGCGGAATTATCGTAGGCTCTATGTCCTCTAGTTCTGTGATTATCTTCGGCAGTCCGGAATTGATGAAATTATTGAAGGATTCAATGTCAGAACTGACAAAGTTCCTTTTCAAGAAATGTGATTTCATTAAGGTTTCGAACTTTTTAGACATTTTTTTCCTCTATTAAATTTATTAAGATTCCCCGCCAGATGTGCCTGATACTTTTGTAGCATCTGCAACAACCCTGTAATATTCGCTGTTTCCAGCAGTAAGGCTCTTTCTTTCTATCTTAATTACATCCCCTACTTTAATGCCTAATCCTTTTAATGCAGGATCATTGTTTAGAATCTTAGGCAGTTGCACTTTAGAAATATTATATTTTTCAAGCAGTTCTTTTACTGACCTTTCTCCCATCTTTGTATGCTTCGGCACGAGTGAATGTTTGATAGGGGTAGACTTTGCCATTTTTGAATCAGTTTTGTTGGGTTTTGCCCAAATAATTTTGTTGATGAAATGGGCCGGACGGGATTTGAACCCGCGACCACTCGATTAAAAGTCGAGTGCTCCACCAGGCTGAGCTACCGGCCCAGGAAAAACGCCCTGGCCGGGACTTTCGAGTGGTATATTAAGCATAAAAGCCTAAAATGCCCTTTTCGAACCCGGGTCACAAGGTCGACAACCTCGTATGATAGGCCTCTACACTACCAGGGCATTAATTTCGATTTAAAGCCCAAACAACCTCCAGTATAGAGCATAAGCTAAATTTTTAGCTTGTTTACTCTAAGAAAGGTTTTTTTGGCATTGTCCAGAAGATTGATTTGCTATTTAAATAGTTTGTGGTATTTTTTGAAGTTTTATTTATAAATAAAAAGGAAAAATAAGAAGGAAAAATGAAAAAAGCTTAACCGCAGGCTCCAGCAGGCGCCTCGCTCGTGCTTTCCATGTTTTCTACATTGTCGCATGCGTCAGGCGCATTGCCGTCAAAAGCACCGCACAAGGCTGCCATGTATCCCTGAGAGCTTCTTGCTCCGCTATATTCCATGCCTTCAATGAATATTGTTGGACTGCCTGACACGCCGAAGATGTCATTCAGTTCCTTGTCCTTTCTGGCAAGCTCTACACCTTCATTTTTCTCGCATTCTGCAATAGCATCTGCATCAAGTCCGAGGCCGACGGCTACATCCTCCCAGCAGCTGTCTGCGTTCTGGTATGTGCATTCCTTGTTCATTTCCATTGCAAATTCGAACCAATCCTCTGTTCCGAACAGTTTATTTACGCACATCTCTCTGATGTCCTGGTTCAATTCCTGGATGCCGTGCATACTGCATAGATTGCCATTGTCGAGACAGAATTCAGGACCTCCTCCCTGATAGTTGCTGTATATAACATATCGCGGATTGAATTCTGCGAACTCTTTTAGTTCTTCGAAAACAGGTGCAATCGCTTCTTCTGCAATATTGCCGTAAGGACAATAGCTCATCACATAAAAATCAATCTGCGGTTTGCCGTCGCCGATCGTTATGCCTGCTTTTTCAAAATACTTTTTTTCCACGTCTTCATTGACGAATTTTACAGCGCCGGTCGCCTCGTCGAGCAGTTTGTATTTGTCTTCCTTCTTCTCGAACGCAGTCTGCAATTGCTCATTGCTTTTCCAGGCATAGGTCTCTGTCACTTTCTCATCAAAGAGGTAGGCAGGAATCCTTATTATTCCATATTTCTCTATCATTTCCTTTCCTTCTTCACTGTCGACTTCAACAATATTCTCACTCATTCCTCTGAAAAGCTGTTTACTGACGCCCAATACCTGCGTAGTGTCGCATTCCTGGCCGCAGTCGCTGTCTGTCAGGACAACAAGATTAAGCTCGACAGGATCGCTGAACTCGCACTTGCCCTCGACGCAGACTCCTATTTTGTCTTCTGTCTGCATAAGACAGTCTACATCAGTAGCGCACTCTGGAACATCTGCACAAGCAGAATGTCCTGGAACAAAATTACAGATCTGCCTCTGGAAAGAAAGACTGTCTCTCGGTCCGCTGTAATCCTCACCGTTAAAGAACATCGTAGGACTGCCCTGCGCTCCTGCTTCACTCGCTTTTGCAAAACTCTCTCTGAGCAGTTCTTTTCCCTGCTCTCCCTCGTAGCAGGCCCTCACTGCCTCTACATCAAGGCCTGCGCTTTCTGCACAAGGCTGCCAGTTGTTAGGTATGCCTGTAGGTTCCTTGTTCATGCAGACGATCATTTCCATTGCTTTTTCTTCATCAACATTCAATGCGCACAACTGCACCATGTCTCCATTTATCTCAGACTCGCCGTGCAATGACCTGAATCCAGATTCATCCTCTCCGCCGATGAAATTCAATTCAAAGTCTACTGCATCGCCCATTGTTTTCAGGACAGGCGCGATCGCATCTTCTACCTGTGTGCCATAAGGACACTGGCTCATCACGTAGAAATCTATCTTGACTTTTTCACCATCAAAAACAGCTCCGCCTGTAGTGCCGGTATTGTCTGTGTCTTTTCCGCAGCCGCTCAGCACAGAGACTGTCATAATCAGCATTGTCAACATTATTAAAAAATACTGTATTTTTTTCTCCATTTTACAAATGACCCCCTCTTTCTGTTATTTGCTTTTTCACAATGTTCTTTCTATATAAAAGTTTCTATGGCTTCAACCTGAAAAGAAAAAAGTCCCCGCGCCCGGACTCGAACCGGGGATCTCTCGGTTCCTGGCTGACTGTTTTTCATCCATTGCCCAAGGGCATAGTCAAACAGCGCATCTACAGCCAAGCGTTCTAGCCACTAAACTACGCGGGGTTATTTTGCTTGATTTTCGAACAGATTTATATAGATTTGGGTTGTTTTTTCCTGCTGTCGGGGCCGTAGGGTAGCTTGGATTATCCTCCCAGCCCGGGGCGCTGGTGACCCCGGTTCAAAATCAGAGCTATGCTTCAATCCTCAGCAAAGCAGAGCTTTGATGAATGTCCGGGCGGCCCCATTTCCTCTTTTAAAAACCGTAACATTTATATTTGAGAACATATTCAATTACCGTAATCAGGTTATAATTTATACTGAGCAAAAAATCGAGGTGAATGATATGAAAAAGACGATTGCGATATTATTTCTTTTGACCATGGTATTTGCTATATTCAGTGCTGTCATGGTTAGTGCTGCATACGAGAGAGACAGGATTGAGTGTGATCCTGAAGAAGTTGGAATCTTTGCGGCACAAAGAAACTGCGATGCAGAAGGCGATCCTGAAGAGGATCTGATCTTGGCTCACAGAAGATGTCTGTCTCATGCTAGAGTTTGCGACCCTGCCTGGACAGAAGAAGACATTGATGTCTGCAAACAGATCGCAGAAAAGACATGCATTGAATTAAGTCCTTTACCAAAATTGGCTGAAAGAGAAGAGACAGTTCCTATTGAAGACATTGGAAAAAGAGGTAAAACTGCAGAAGAAGTAGAAGCTATCAAGGAAGAAGCCAAGAAAGAGATGATGGGCGAAGAAGAAGCACCGCCTGCTCCAGCACCGGCACCAGCACCAGAACCTGCTGTTGAAGAGATGCCTGAGAAGAAGATGAGCGGCTCAACTATGGCTATAATCATCATCATAGTAATCATAGTCATAATCGTGCTATGGTACTTCTTGAAGCCGAAAAAGGAAAAGAAGGCAAAAGCTGCTAAGCCTGCAAAGGCTAAGAAGCAGAAAAAAGCCAAGAAGAAAAAGAAAAAATAAACTTCTTTTTTCTCTTTTTATTTTCTATTCTTTATAAAGAACGCATAGCTTATAATTTCAGCGAAGCACACTATGCGCTTGCTTACAATAAAGCTTATATAATAGATAAAGATATTCTCTGCTGGGGTGAAGAACTGTATGAAGGTTTTACTATATGTCTGCATATTTTTGCTTTTGGTTTCGATAGCTTCTGCAGTAAGTTTTGATGTAGACATTACTCCGATAAAAGACAAGATCTTCAAGAACGAGACCGCCCAATTCGTGCTGAAGATAAAGAACAATGAAAAAAATGAGGCTGTCCGCTTCTCTATAGGCTCCCCGAATGTAATAACAGGACAGTGGGTTTTCTTAACAAATCCGTTGAGCGACAGCAAGTTCACCTTGGATCCAGAAGCTGAAAAAGAGATCGAGCTGCTGATAAGGCCGATAGGAAAAAGCATAGGATACGGAATACATACTGTTGTTGCAGAAGTGCAGGGCGGCGAGACAAGAGTCAGCAACAATCTTAATGTCAACCTGATGAACCCGGAAGGCTATATTGTCTCTTACCTGCCAAGGGTTGTCGTTACCCCGGATCCGAACTATCCTAAAAGAATAAAGCCTAACAATCCGATTCCTGTGACTGTCCACCTTCTGAACAAGAACAGCCTTGACATTCCCGAGCTCGTTGTAAAGGTCAATTCGAATTTCTTCAAGGACGAGAAAAAGATCCGCATAGGACCATATGAAAAGGCAGATGTCAGCTTCACTTTTGAGATAGATCCGCATACCATGCCGCAGAAAGATACTATGTACATCAAGCTTCTTGTGGACAATGAAGTGATAACCGCACAGGAATACAACATAGAATATATCGAGACAAACCTGGAGTTCACAGAAGATGAAAAAATAGAAAAGGAATTCCTAAAGAAGAAAGTAACTCATGTTCTGGCCAACCCTTCAAATGTAAAGAAAAAAGAAATATTCTCTGTCCCGGTTTCATTATTGGGGCGCGCGGTTTCATCTCCTGTTCCCAAGACAAAGGTTGTAGACGGCCAGTACCAGTGGGAAGTGGAGCTGCATCCCTCTGAAGTTGACGAATTCGCAGTGATCTACAATTACAGGACCTTCCTGACAGTGCTAGCGATAATCTTGATTCTTGTCTTTGTGTATCAATATTTCAAGCCAGAGATCATCGTCAATAAAAAAGCAGCTGGAGAGTTCAGTTCAGAAGACAGCACATTGACAGGTGCGAAAGTCACGCTTTACTTGAAGAACTGCACAAGCCAGCCTCTGAAGAATGTTTCCATCGCAGAGACCATACCTAATATCGCAGCTTATGTTCCAAGAGACATACTCGGCTCTATCAAGCCTGAATTCATCAGGCCCAAGGAAAGAGGTGGCTCGACAGTCATCTGGAAATTGGATGAAGTCGCCCCTAAAGAAGAAAGAGTCATAACATACTTTATCAAGGCGAAACTGAAGATTGTAGGCGACCTGAAGCTGCCTGGAACATCAATTAGTTTCATAAAAGGAAACAAGAAAAAGACAGTATATTCTAACAATATCAAATTATCTGTAACACAATAGAAATAGGAAAAAGATAGTGAGGAGGAAAAAATGCAAAAGAGATACCGTATAATAATAAGTGGCGATGTCCACGGCGTCTTCTTCCGCGCCTTTGTCCAGGAGAACGCACAACAGCTGGGCCTGAAAGGCTGGGTAAAGAATGTCAGCAATAAGAGCAAAAAAGTGGAAGCTATAGTCGAAGGGGACGAAGACAAGATAAGGTTACTGGTAGAGCTGTGCAAAAAAGGACCTACTTCTGCAACAGTGGAAAATATAAAAGCAAGAGAAGAAAAATACAAAGGAGAGTTCACTGATTTTTCTATTCATTATTGATTAGCTGCATTTGCTGTATCCACAGCTGGGATTCGGACAGCTTCCCCCGTGGCAGCCGCTCTCATGCACCAGCTTGCTGCCGCATTCAGGACAGACATCCAAACCAACTCCGGACGTAAAGTCATGCTCGATTGTTCCGTTTCCTGATGCTGCGACTATGGCCCGCACTGCTTGTCTGACTTCATTCTCTTCTGTTATCTGCTCTAGATCCCTGAACCAGACCTTCTGCTCCAATCCTGCAGGATTCCCGTCCAGGTTCTCTCTATGCTCTATTACGCCGTATCTCAAAAGAATGTGTTCAAAAGCAGCGCCTATGGCGTGCGACAGGCCGTATACCTTTTTCGCACCCATGCCATATTCCTTATCCAGCAAAGACTTTCTAGTTGTAATGAATTTAATCAGATCCAAATCCCTGTTTTTCAGAATGTCTGTGATGTCAACACCTTTCATCTGCGTTTCTGCTTCACTGTGCCCGGGTTTCGGCAGGGCTGCTATGAATATCTCATATGGATAAAAAAAGACTTTTCCGCTTTCTTGATGCCTGTACGGCCGGGATATAACTGTGAAATGAACTTTGCGTTCATCGTCCAGCCTCACCTTGAAGCTTTCGGGCAGAGCCTTTTTCTCAAGGCATTCTGGGACCTTATAGTTGTGCCACACAATGCCGCCTTTTCCATTCTTTCCGCCTGCCATTAAAGACATCGGCTGGTTCGAATGTGTCTTGTCCCTGTAAATGGTGATCCCGTTTATATTTCTGTTCTTCATCGCTGCCAGATAAATATTTCTGACATCTTCAACAGTGGCATTTTCTCTGATATTTACTGTCTTTGAGACTGAATTGTCTGTATGTCTCTGGAAAACTTCCTGCATCCTAAGATGAGCTTCCGGATTTACGTCGTGCGCACATCTAAAATATCTTTTGATTTCATCTGGAACCTCGTCCAGATGCTGTAAAGAACCTGTCTCTCCTATCTTGTCTACCAATTCCTTGCTGTAGAATCCGCCCTCTTCTGCAATCTTCCTGAAAAAAGGATTCGCCTCGAACAATTTTTTGCCGTCAAGCACATGTCTTATGAAGACAGGCGAGAATAAAGGCTCTATCCCGCTTGTCGTGTCTGCAATCACACTGATAGTTCCTGTCGGAGCGATTGTTGTCCTTGTCGCATTTCTCATATGCTCAATTCCCTGCTCAGGATAGACTGAGCTGCTGAAGTTAGGGAAGCTTCCTCTTGTTTTTCCTAATTCCTGTGATGCCTCGTATGCCTTGTCATTCAATGTCTTTTGTATTTGCTCTCCAAGTTTGTAAGCTTCTTCTGAATCATAAGGTATCTCAAGCTTGAACAATAGTTCTGCAAGGCCCATGACTCCCAAACCAATCTTCCTGTTCCCCTGCACAGACGCGATGATCTCCGGCAATGGGAAACTGTTCACTGTATTCACATTGTCCATGAACCTGACTGTCAAATCGGTCACTTGCCCGAATCTTTCAAAATCAAATGCCTTTTTCCCGTCATTTTCTGTCACGAACCGTGCAAGATTCAAGGAACCTAAATTGCAGGCTTCATAGTGAAGCAATGGCTGCTCGCCGCACGGATTGGTAGAAAATATCTCCCCGAGTTTAGGAGTGGGGTTTTGAGTGTTCATCCTGTCCATGAAGATCAGGCCGGGATCTGCGCTTTCCCACGCCATATTGACTATGAAATCGAACACCTCTCCATAGGTCCAGAATTTTACTTCTTTGTCGTCTTTTCCCCTGGGCTTTTCCTTTGCGAATGCTTTCCCTGTCCTGGGATTGACTACCATGTACGGCTGGTCAGGATTCTCAAGAATATTTGCAATATCCTCTTCTCTCATCACAACAGAGACATTATAGTTGTTCCATCTCTTTCCGCCTCTCTTTTTTGAATCCCTCTTTGCCCTGATGAAGTCAAAACAGTCTGGATGCGTGAACTCCATCATGCCCATGTTGGCTCCTCTTCTATAGCTTCCCTGCTGGATAGCGTCTGTTGCAGCAGAAAGCATGTCAATGAATTTCAATGGGCCTGCAGTTTTTCCGCCTGAACTGTAGACAGGATCATTTGTCGGTCTTAGCTTGCTGAAGTTATATCCTGTGCCTCCGCCTGCTTTCTGGATTATTGTTGTGCTGTTGTGCGCCTTGTTTATGCTTTCCATACAGTCTTTAATTGGAAATACAAAACACGCAGACAGCATCTGGTTTCTTTTGCCGGCGTTCATCAGGGTCGGCGAGCAGGGCATGAAATCACAGCTCGCCATCAGTTCATAGAATCTGACGCACTCTTCTGCAAGCGTTGGGATATTTTCAATCAATCTTCCTTCATAATCCCTGAATTCCCCTGTTCTTGCAAAAGGCATTTCAACGTCTTTGCCGTTCATGTGCTCTGTCAGCATAAAATCCCTTCTCGCAAAGATGTATGCATCATTTCCGCCGTTCATAAAAAACAGATGCTTTTCGTCCCTGTCAAATTCAGGCACCTCATATCTTTTGAAGAACAGTTTGTGTGCAGAGAAAGTATAGTCTTTATAATTTATTTTTATTTCTTTTAATTTCTCTTGGACATGGGGCTCGTTCATGTTGAAAGCTTCCCACATAAGCAAATTATTTTCATCAAAAAGAGGCCTTACTTCATCAGAATAAAGAATCTCCCCTAAATTAAAAGTTACATATTCTTCTTCGCCGTTTCTATAGAAGAAATCCCCAAAAGTAATGCTATTTAATGCTTGTCTGATCCTGGGATCATCATAGAACATCTGGTTCAATTCAGCTGCATTTTTTTCTTCGTCTGCCACATCCACAATAGAACCCAAGGCAACATTGGCAGCAACTCTTAGAACCAGCCCTTCTGGGGATTCAACCACCTTGTCTGTACCTGCCTTGTCAAGATAACGCGTCTCCAAAGTCGTTAAACTGTTCTGGCTTGGCCTGAAATGTCTTTCTTCGAATCCGGGAACATTCATGTCCCTGTAAACGCGCCTTGCAAACGGCTCATATTCCCTGTTCAATAAATCATCCAATTCATGCTTTAGCTCACCTGTACTAACCATCTTAAACCCCTCCTCTTATTTCTTCAATAACCGGTTTATTTCCTCTACAAAAGTGTTGACGTCTGTGAATTCCCTGTAGACAGATGCAAAACGGATGTATGCAACCTTGTCCAGTTTTGTCAATGCTTTCATCACTTCTTCTCCGATCACCTTGCTCGGCACTTCTGTGTCTTTCAGATTCTTTATTATAGTTTCTATCTTGTCAATCACTTCATCTATTTGATCATGAGTGACAGGCCGTTTCTCGCACGCCCTCAGCAGGCCTTTCCTTACTTTATCCCTGTCATACTGCTCCCTTTTCCCGTCCTTTTTTATGACGCTCAGATCTATGTTCTCCACCCGCTCATATGTTGTGTATCGTTTACTGCAGCTCAGGCACTCTCTTCTTCTTCTTGTGCTGTCAAAGCCGGAAGTGGATCTCTTGTCAATTACCTTGCTTTCAGTATTATTGCAGTATGGGCATTTCATAGCTATCGCTGACTCTTTTTCAATTGCTTTCGCACCTGTGGAGTAACACAAGAAGTTGTGGTTTTCACCTCTCAACACCACAAGATGCAGGATTTTTAGGTATTATCAAGAAATATATAAATATTTATGTTGTAAAAAATAGATACTAAAAATAATGAAAAGAATTACTCTTTGTTTTTATCTTCTTCTTCAACAGCCTTGTTCATCTCTTTTATCATCTCATCTATCTGTTTGTCATCCATGCCATGCCCTTTGCAGCCCTGCTCGATGGACTCAAACGCAGCTATCTGGCAGCCTACACAATGAAGGCCATGGGACGTCATTACAAGAGCTGTCTCTGGATGCTTCTGTACAACCTCTCCGATCTTCATGTCCTTTGTTATTTTTTCTGCCATGTTCGCCCCCTCCTTCGGTGTTTCTTTATCCCTTTTTATTTATCTTGATGCATTTGACAGGACAGATCTCTTCTGCCTGCTTGTTGTCTTCCAGTTCTGCTTCTGAGACAATCGTCTTCTTAGGCTTTGCCTTCATGCCGTCCATCTCCCAATTGTCTTCGCACATGCTGACGCAGGCACCGCAGCCAATGCAGGCCTCCTTGTCAAATTCAATTGTATATTCTGCCATACTTAATCACCTTTATTTCGAAATCACAGGCTGATTTAATAAGCTTTCGGAAGAATTTTATATCAATCATAATTTTAAATAGATATGAAAATACTATTCGTCTGCCATGGAAATGTAGCAAGAAGCCAGATGGCAGAAGCATTCTATAATCATTTTACAGAATCAACAGATGCCTGGAGTGCAGGCACCCATCAACGCGCGCCAGAAAGATACAATCCTCTGCCTAAAGTGCTGTTTGACATCATGGAAGAAATGGGCGTGAGCATGGAAGGCCAGTACTGCAAATATGTAACGCAGGAGATGATAGATAAAAGCGATAAAATCTACATCCTATGCAAAGAAGACCTCTGCCCTGACTTTTTATTGAACAGCAATAAGAAAGAATTCTGGACAGTCGAAGATCCATACGGGATGTCAACGGACGGAATTAAAAAAATCAGAGACCTTATAAAGGAAAAAGTGCTTTCAATAATCAGAACATGAAAAAAGAGTTTTGGAGAGACTGGAAGAACCTGACAAAAAGAGAGAAAGCAGCCATTAAATCATTGAAAGCTGCCAAAAAACTCATTCTTGAACACATCCCAAAAGATCAGATAGTGGCAATCTATGTGTATGGCAGTTTTGTTCGCAGGGAATTAAAAAAAGGCAGTGATATCGATACGAAAACAATTGTCAAGGAAAGCAAATACTTGAGAACACTACAGAGATTGCAGAAGAAATACAGAAAAGCTTACTATCCAGAAATAGAGTTCTCAGGCTATTCTTTATGGGAATTGAAAAGAGGGAAGAACATAAAGAAAGGAAAACCGAGGCCGAGCGGAAGCAGATTCCTGAAAAGGCTTGATAGTTTCAAACTTATTTATGGAAAACCAATAAGACCAGAAGATTTCATGCTTAGAAGTGATTTGAAAGATTTGAGCGGCATGATAGAAGTCTTCAAGCAATTATTTCTTCCAGAATACCATAAAGGAAAAATGCCATTGAAGCAAATACTAAAGCAAGTTTTCTGGCTGACAGAATACGAACTAAGAGCAGAAAACAAGAATCCTCCTTATTCATGGAAAGGCATTGCTAAATTAACACCCAAAACACACATCATCCATGACACATTAGAACTAAAGGACTCAAAAACAAAAAGAGAAGACAAAAATAGAATCAGAAGATACATCCAAAAACTGGAAAATCATGTCAAGCGATTAGATAAAAAATATCACAATATTTAAAAGCCATTACTGCTTCTGAATTGAAAAAGAGGTATAATATGCGCATTACTAAAGTATGGGCACGGGAGATTCTGGACAGTCGCGGGAATCCGACTGTTGAGGCAGAACTGTTCACTAAGACAAAGAGGGCGCGGGAGATGGTTCCGAGCGGTGCGAGCACAGGCGTGCATGAAGCACTGGAATTAAGGGACGGTGGAAAACGTTATCACAGTTTGGGTGTGCAGAAGGCTGTTTCTAATGTAAATACAAAGATCGCAAGAAAAATTACAGGCATGGATTGCACAAAACAAAGGCAAATAGATAACACATTGATTGAATTAGATGGCACGATAAACAAGAAGAAGTTAGGAGCGAATGCGATGCTCGCAGTTAGTCTGGCAAATGCAAGACTAGCAAGCAAGAGCAAAAAACTGCCAATGTATGAATACATTGGAAAAAATATTGTGAAGAATAAATCACCTTGTCTTCTGCCCATCCCATTCATGAACATCATCAACGGAGGGAAGCACGCTGCAACCCACTTGGCATTCCAGGAATACATGATCGTGCCGGCAGGGAAGACTTTCGCAGAGAGCCTGAGGATAGGAACAGAAGTATACCACACTTTGAAGAAGATAATCGCTCAAAAGCACGGAAAATCGCAGACAAATGTGGGAGACGAAGGAGGTTTTGCACCGGACCTGAAAAAAGTAGAAGAGCCATTAAGATTGATAATGCAGGCAGCAGAAAAATTAGGCTACAGGAGGAAGATAAAGCTTGCACTGGACATTGCAGCGACCTCGTTCTACAGCAGGAAGGGTTATTTCGTGGACGACAGATACATGAACAAGTATGAGCTGATGGACCTGTACAAGGACCTCGTTAGATACTATCCCATCATCTCCATAGAAGATCCGTTTGCAGAGGATGATTTTGAAGCCTTCTCAGAATTCATGAAGGAAAAAAGAAAAAGCAGGAGCAAAAAACTAAGGAACCTGCAGGTCGTGGGGGACGATCTCACAGTCACGAACAAGAAAAGGATAAACAAGGCAGTCAAACTGAAGGCCTGCAATGCCCTTTTACTAAAAGTAAATCAAATAGGCACATTGACAGAGGCAATAGACAGTGCGAAATTAGCAATGAAGAACAGATGGAAAGTCATGGTCAGCCACAGGAGCGGCGAGACAGAAGATCATTTTATCTCAGACCTTGCAGTTGCCTTGAACTGCGGACAGATAAAGGCAGGCGCACCTTGCAGAGGGGAAAGGACAGCAAAATACAATCAGTTATTGAGAATAGAAGAAAGGTTGGGAAGAAAAGCAAGATATGCAGGAAGAAATTTGAAAAAGCTATAAGTTGAAACAGAATGAAAAGACCGATAATATTGATCATTCTTGACGGATGGGGATTGAGAAAAGAAAGAGAAGGCAATGCGATCCTGCAAGCAGACACTCCTGTCTTTGACATCCTGATGCAGGAATGTCCGAACAGCAGGCTGAAAGCCAGCGGAGAGGCAGTTGGACTCCCAGAGAGATTCCAGGGAAACAGTGAAGTGGGCCATATGAACATCGGCGCAGGCAGGGTCATGGATGAGATGTTGTTGAGAATAAACAAGGCGATCAACAGGAAAGCCTTCTTCCGGAATCCTGCATTATTGAAAGCAATAGTGAACTGCCAGAACAACAGCAGCACCCTGCACTTGATGGGCCTTCTGCAGGACCAGGGCGTGCACGCGATGAACACGCACTTGTACGCACTGCTAAAGATGGCAAGGATGTACAACATCCAGGACATAAAAATACATGTCTTTGCAGACGGAAGAGACACCCCGCCGAAGTCAGTCCTGAAATACATCAGAGATTTGAAAAACAAGATAAAGGAGCTCAAGATGGAATCCAGGACAAGAATCGCCACAATACAGGGCAGATACTTTGCAATGGACAGGGACCAGAGATGGGAAAGAGACAAATTATCTTATGACTGCCTGGCAGAAGCAAAAGGAAGAAAAGCGAACACTGTGGAGGAAGCAGTGCACATCGCTTATGAGAACAATGAAACAGACGAATTCATCAAGCCCACTGCGATAGGAGATTTCAAAGGAATAAAGAACAAGGACAGTGTCATTTTTTACAATTACAGATTGGACAGGGCAAGGCAGTTGACGCGCGCATTTGTCGACCCGAAATTCAAGTTCTTTAGGAGAAAGAAACTAAACATAACTTATGTCGCTTTCACGCATTATTATGACGAGCTAGAGCACTGCAAAAACGCATACATAGCTTTTGAGCCATTGAAGGTCAAGAACATTCTGGGCGAGGTCTTGTCAAAACACGATCTTAAGCAGTTAAGGATCGCAGAGACAGAGAAGTATGCCCATGTAACTTTCTTCTTCAACAATGAAAATGAAACACCCTTCAAAGGAGAAGACAGGATAATAATTCCGTCACCAAAAGTCGCAACATACGACCTTAGGCCAGAGATGAGCGCAAAAAAGATAACAGATAAAGTATTGAAGCAGATGCCTGAATATGACGTCATAATCCTAAATTTCGCAAATGCAGACATGGTCGGTCACACAGGCGACCTAAGAGCGGCGATAAGAGGCATAGAGACAATCGACAAATATCTGGGCAAGATACTTGAAAAGACAAGAGAACTTAAAGGCATTGCAGTGATCACAGCAGACCATGGAAACGCAGAACAGATGCAGGGAAAGACCGTGACCTCGCATTCGACAAATCCTGTTCCTCTCATAATCTACAATTACAAGAATAAGAACCAGATAAAACTGAAGAACGGAAAGCTCGCAGACATAGCTCCCACTATCTTATTTCTGTTGGGTATCAAAAAACCAAAAGAAATGACAGGAATTAATTTAATCAAGCGCTAGCTTCTGCGATCTGCTCGTTCCTTATTCCAAGCATTCTGCATCTCTTGCACAGGCCGTGCTTCACGATCCTGAATGCTCTGCATTCTTCGCAATAATCTTCCATTTTTCTATACCTATTTTTTCATTTCTTTCCATTGCTTGTCAAACATCTTCTGGAAGCTCTGCACGAAAAACTGGCTGTCAACTGTAACGCCGGTGTCATATCCTGCATTGATCTCCTTGTCGTCTACAAGCATGAATGTTAATCTTTCGCCGTCAACAATGACGAACCTTCCGTCAATGTTGCTGTTTTTTATCTCAGCGAACTCTTTCAGTTCTTTTGCAGCATTCTTGCATGTCGCGTCAAGCTTTGCTGCGATCTTGACTTTCACTCCTTTTTTCTTCAGTTGTTTCAGGCTTCGTTTCAAAGCGTCTGCTTTCCTCACCAGGCCTTCTGCAGTTGTGCAGATAACGACTGATTTCTTTGCACTGTCCAAAAGGTCAGTCAAATGATCATACAGATTGCCCCTTCCTTTGATGGAGGCGGTCATCTCAGTAGGGTCTATTTTTTCAATGCCCTGCGAATGAAGCATCTGCAGCTCGCCCATGACTCCGCTCGCTTTCAATGATTCTATCTGTTCTGTTTCCCTGTCAGCATCCACTTTGATCCGTTTCTGGACCCTTTTGATGACTTCTGACGGAGGAACTGCGATGTACTTGATCGGCTTTCCGATCTTCATTATGATAAACCCTTTCTTTTCAAGGCTTTCAAGAACATCGTATGCTCTTGATCTTGGTACATTTGAAATATCTGAAAGTTCTCCTGCTGTAGCAACACCTCTTGATAACAATGCGGTCCACAATTTTGACTGATAGCTGTTCAGACCGAAATGTTTTAACTTGTCTAAAAAAGACGCCTCAACAATCATTTTAGTATTCCTCCGTTGTTTGTTCGAGAGTTCCTCCTTTTTCATCAAACTTTGGTAGTAAATATTGGTTATTTATAAAGTTTTCTTTATAACACCACTTTAGAGAGACAACATCAGAAAAAGGCGATGTTTTTAAGTAATTTGCCCGAAATCTTTAAATATAGCCTTTCTTCCTCATGAATATACCAAGTGATAGGCAAGCATAAGCGGGCCTATACAGGAGGAATAAAATGGCACGTATGTACAGCAGAAAGAAAGGAAAAGCTGGTTCTAAGAAACCTTTAGAAAAGAAGCCTACTTGGGTTAGGCACAAACCCAAAGAGGTAGAGATGCTTGTTGTCAAACTGGCAAAGCAGGGCAAGCCAGCCAGCCAGATAGGGCTTGAATTAAGGGATTCTTACGGCATTCCTGAAGTAAAAGCAATAGTCAAGAAAAAGATAAGCAAGATTCTGGAGGAAAAAAAGCTGCAGAAAAAGCTTCCAGAAGACCTGTCTGCTCTGATCAAGAGAAGCATTGCAATCAGGAAGCACATGCAGTCAAACAAGCACGACAAGACAGCAAAGCGAGGACTGCAGCTGACAGACAGCAAGATCAACCGTCTTGCAAAATACTACAAAAAGACAAAGAAACTGCCTGCTGACTGGAAATACGACCCAGCAAGAGCAGAACTATTGATAGAATAAATTTATTTTATTCTTTTTTCTTAATAATTTTAAAGAAGATTCCTTGCAGCTTCTATGTGTTCAGCTACTTCTTTTCCTTTCTTTGTCAGGCGCAATAATTTAAGCCTGCCTTGTTTTTCCCACTGGATCAGGTCTGCCTCCTGCATCTTCTGCAGGATCTTGACAACATGCGAGTATGTGCAGTCTACAGACTTAGCTAGAGAGGATGCATAGGTCGTATCTTTGGCATTCTTCAGATTGACCAGCATCATGGCAGGCTTTTCTCTAAAGAAGATTTCAAATATTTCTTTTTTCATATCAACCCCTCAGACATATATTCTTTAGTATAGCTATTATAGACCCACTGTCCTATTTAAACCTTTCGAAAGCATCAATCTTTATATAGAATTCTGCCTTTACAGCGGGTATGAAACGCGAATCTGCACAGAAAACAGCATTAGAGAGAGTAAAACACCTGTTTAGTGAAGCTGAAAAAGCATTTAGGCGAGATCCAAAACTGGCAGACAGATACGTGCACATGGCAAGGAAAATAGCAATGAAGGCCAATCTTAAGATTCCAAGGAACCTGCAGAAAAAATTCTGCAAGCACTGCTACAGGTTCCTTGTGCCGGGCGTCAATTGCAGGGTCAGGACAAAAGAGCAGAAATTGATCTACTACTGCAAGCACTGCAAGAGATACATGCGGTTTCCATTAAAGTAGTATATACGTATATTCTAGTCTATTTCAAATAAGAAAAATCTCTAAATAATTATAAGACACTATATAGAATGGTGAAAACAAATGGATTTGTCAAAAAAGGATCAGAAACTGATTGCATTGTTGAGGAACAACTGCAGGCAGAAACTTACAAAACTGTCAAGGGAAACTGCGATCCCTGCAAAACTAATACAGAACAAGATTCATTTATATGAAGAAAGCTTTGTAAAAAAGCATGCAACACTCCTAAACTTTGAAAAACTGGGTTATCTTACAAGAGTAAATATAATCATTGCAGTTGACGCGGCAGACAAAAAGGAAATGGAAAAACATCTAATAATGAACCCCGATGTCAACAACTTGTTTCAGATAAACAACGGCTACGACTTTTTGTTCGAGGTCGTGCTGAAGAATGATGAACTGCTGGAGACATTCATGGACGACCTGGAGAACAGGTTTAGAATCAAGAGAAAAGAATTCCAGTTCATCCTGCGGGAAATCAAAAGGGAAAATTTCATGGCCAACAGGCACTTGATATGCTAATCTTCGTTCAGAAAATCTTCTTCCATCTTTTTCTTGACCATCTGTTTGAGCTCCTGTGCCTGTTCCTCGACTTTCTGCAAGAAACTCAAGTCAGAGAAGCAGTCGGCTGCGCAGTCTTTGCAATAGACATCACTAGTGTTCTTGATGATGTACTCGCCTTCTGCTCCGCAGATCATGCATTTCTTACCCATCTCTATACACCCAAAACGATTTTCTATTTATAAAAGTTTTCCTAAATCAAGCAAAGTTTAAATATTGAAAAAAAATAAAACAGGCTTATGGAGATAGACTGGGAAAAGCTGGATAAATTGTCTGACAAATTAGAAATAAAAGTAGAATACTTTGTTGAACAAATAGAGAATTTCGGTCTCATGGAGGTCCCTGAAAAAATAGAATGGTTGCAAAAGCATTTCCCTGAAATACAGAAAAGATTTATGTTTGCCAACAAATATTTTTTAATAGGAAGGTTGCCCGAAGGATTTTACAAAAAAGGCTATGCAGCTATTGATCTATTCACAAGAGAAAAAGTTGCATTATTGCTCTTAAAGCCGGAAACGATGTTGGGCGGACACATCCATTCTGAACTTCCGGCCACCAATATTTTCTTCAATGAAAATCGTGCAAGTTATAATCTTAAACATCCCAACATTATAGAATTCTATGATTCAAACATTACAGAAGACAATCAGCTATACATTGCGTTTAAACTAGAAGATGCCATCACTATAGAGGATTCGCTTCGATTTATTCGTGAAAATACTGACGGAGATAGATACTCTGAATCACTTGTAATCAAACTAATGCTCTATGTTAGCAAAGCTCTGGAATACATGCATAACAAAGGATACATTCATGGAGATGTAAAAGCTTCTAACGTATTGGTAAACAGGGAAAATTATGCAAAATTAGCAGATTTTGGCACAGTTAGAAAAATAGGCGATCCTACAAGAATATTGGGTTCATTAAGTTATACAGCCCCTGAGGTTCTAAGAGGAGAGCCGCCGACGCCTGTTTCAGACGTCTTCAGCCTGGGCGTTTTGGGATACTACATGAAATATGGCGAACTTCCTTTCAAAGTTGCAGAGCAAGATTGGCCAGACGGTTTGGTTGAAAAGATACTTACTTTTGAACCTGAGATACATCCAAATCATAAATTCCTCAAAGTATTTCTTGAAAAAAATCCAAAAAAGAGACTTAAGAATGGTGCAGCATGTAGACGCGTATTAAACTGGCTGCAGAGTGCTCCTGTCGACCATAGGATTCTTTTTGATCTTTTCCGGATGCCATATAGACTTCTAGAAAGGTTTATATACTATAATAACTTTGAATTTATTGGGGGAAGATCATATGAAAAGGAAAGTGGTTAAGCAGGGTGCTGCGACCTTGACTGTTTCTTTGCCTACTTTGTGGACCAAAAAATACAACATCCAGCCTGGTGATGAGATCGAGATGGAAGTCCAGGACAAGGCAGTGATCATCACAAACAACAAGCCGGTCGCGATCGAGAAGAAGCAGATAGACATATCAAGATTGCATCCCTTGATAAACAGAACCATCCTAAGATCCTATCAGCAGGGTTATGATGAGCTAAAGCTTGTTTTTGACAGGCCTGAATTGATACAGAATGCGCAGAGGGTTGTGAACGAACTGATAGGTTTCGAATCTGTAGAGCAGGGAAAGAATTACTGCATCCTGAGAGACATTGCCGGCAGTTCTGCAGAAGAATTCGAGAATATCTATAGGAGGATATTTCTTCTGTTGAAGAGCATGGCGAATGACAGCTATGACTGGTTCGGACAGGAAAATTACGATAACCTGAAAAGCATTGCCTTCAGGGACATAGACGTCAATAAATTCTGCAATTTTTGCCTCAGGCATCTGAACAAGAAAGGCTACAAGGACTACACAAAGACCTCAACAATATTTTTTGTCATACAAAGACTGGAAGAGATAGGTGACGGATACAAGGAACTGATAAACCAGATCGCAGAAAACAAAATTGAACCGGACAAGGATCTGCTGAATATCTATAAAAAAACAGCGCAACTGCTCAACCTCTGCTATGAATTCAGTTTCCAGCACAGAAGGCAGAAAGCCGTTGAGATCTCAAAAACATACGATGAAATAAAGCTAAATATAACAGCAGGATTAAGAAACACAGAATCGCAGCAGAACACGCACTGCATGAGCATAATCAAGTCTTTGGTCGACAAGATAATCCTTGTCCAGGGAAGCCAGCTCGCATTCATAGAAGACATCTAAGAAAAATTAAAATCATTTGACTTCTTTCTTCAGTCTGTTCAAGAACTCTTCAAAATCCTCTACAGCCACGCAGGCACCGCATGTCGTAGGGTGCCCTCCTCCGTAGCCTTTCAATCCGGAAAGTGCCTTTTCCAGGATGGGAGGCAAAGGCTTTACATCATAACGGAGGCTCATCTTTATCTCTCCGCTCTTTTCCCTGCCCACAATCACGAGCTTTTTCGGATACTTATAGGCAAGCTCGTTTGCAAGGTCTTTTGTGACAGAGATCTTGCTGCTCTTGTAGATGAAAACATACATATTGTCAGAAGGCTTTACCTTTTTCGATTCGTCCAGGATCTCGTCGTATGCATCCCTTATTTTCTTGTAGTGCTTTAATACATATCCTGCGCGCGAGGTCTTTCCTTTCAATAATTCCTCAGGATTGTCTATTCTTGTCAGTATCTTCACACAGTTCATCACTTTGGAAGTCGGGCCTTTTAATATCAAAGAGAATATGTCATTCAGCTTGCCCAGTTTTGAATGATATTTTATCTTCTCCAGGCTTCCGTAAGGTTTCTTGACCAGAAAAGGATATTTTTCTGCCAGCTCGTCAAGGAAAGGAGGAAGAAAATTATCTCCTATACAGCCGACGGCTGCGATCCATATGTCTGTTTCCACAACCTTATAGCACCAGTAAGCAACAGGACTATACTCTTCAGGATCTTGCACCCTGGGATTGAAATACTTTGTTTTTTTTCCGGCTTCTTTTACTTCGTGGTGGTCTACCC
>WJKV01000036.1 GCA_014728875.1 Candidatus Woesearchaeota archaeon
AAATCAGATTCATTCACCATCTCTTTTCTAGCTAACGATCCGAATGAAAATAAAGCAATGTCTTTGATGTCTAGATCGCCAAATATTTCCAATGCTGCTAAGTTAAAAACCATTTTTATTATTCTATTCAAACTGCTAGAAAAAGCCACTGCTAAATTCAACCCATTATAATTGATTTTTCTAGTATCAAAACCTGTAAAATCGTTCTTTTTTACTAGTATATTTTTTACAGCGTCCATCGTTTCTACAAAGAATGTATATTTATAACATCTCCCTATTCTCCGGAAGTTTTCTTGAACATCTGTTCTATTGTCACGGGATCTGACAGGAAGCCTTCTCTTTTCATGTCTCGTACGATGTAGAATGCTTGTACACTCATCACATTGTATTCTTTTTGAATTTTCTCTGTGAATTCTTCTACTTCGTTCATATTTCGTAAGATGACCTCGACCATGTAGTCATAGCCGTGGTTGATTTTCCAGAGATTGTTCACATTGCCGTGCGTCCGAAGAAACGAACCGAGTTTCTCGCTTGTGTCAGGCGCTGCCCGGATCACGAGATTGGCCCTTATTGCAAAACCTATCTTTTCGAAATCCAGCAACACTGTGTATTTGTCGATTATATTGTTCTTCTTGAACATTCCTAGTTTATCGAACAAGGTAGAGATAGGTATTCCAGTGCTCCTATAGAGTTCAGCGAGCTTCTGCCTTCCGTCCCCTCTCAAGAAGGTCAGGACCTGCAGGTCAGCCTCGCTCACAGTTTTATTCTTTTTGTTTCCAATACCCCGAGCCATATTAGTCTTATATTATGGTTCAATTTATATTTAAAAATAGGTCAAGAAGAATCTTTGTTAGGTTCAGCATTCCCTGAACCAACAGCAAGATTTAAATATTGGTTTTACCACCAGTTAGTACTGGGGGCAAAATGGGTAATCTAGACCACGATATCTTGATGCTGTTCCAGAAAGAGCCGTATGCAGAACTGGGCACAACAGACATAATCAAGGTAGTGCAGGCAGAAGAGCACGACAGATTACAGAAGATCATAGATGACAAATACAGCGGTCTTGAAACAGTAAAACAGGCCAAATCGCAGAAAAAGAAGCTTAACAGGCAGTTACTGTACCACCTGAACAAACTGGTGAATTCTGGCCTATTAAAAGTAAGCAAGACCAGTCCCAAAGGCCAGAAATACTTTGTCCTGGGCATAGAGAACGGCGAGAAAGTATATATTGACAAGCACAACAGGATACGCCAGCAGATCTCAAAACCCAACATTCCAAGGATTCCGCTGGGAGAGTATGAAACAAAGGAGATTGCAGCCAAATATGAAAAAGAGGACTGGCTGGGCAAGGTCAACAGCATATTCCTTGAATTGAACATGTTCGAGAATCTGAGGCAGATCTCTGACACTATTGATTTTTGTTTTCACAACATAAATGACTGCATCTGTCTTCACAATTTCGAAAGTCTCGTGGCAGAGCACGACATTGAAGACATTGTTCGTTTCCTCGCAAAATTGAACAGCAAATGTATTGACTTCGGAAAAACAGTGTCCTGCAGCATCACCCTGAAGAATATCATCAATGCTGAGAAATTCATAGAGATAATAAAAGAAATAAAGGATCTGGACATAAATCTCATCTTTAACATTGCAAAAGACGACATCAATACCAGGCTGTTTGAAAACATAATAGAACAGCTCTCAAAGAACAATCAGGACCTGTATATCAGGAACAATGATGTCTCTGTCATGCCTTATTTCATGGGCAGGGCAGGTCCGTACACCATAGACCAGAAAGACTGGAAGCACTACAAGAACGAGTTCAAGGACAAGCTTTACGGATTCGTAATCTCGCAGGCCACTTTATTGCTCGACATGAACAAGCTGTTCGAACAGAAAAGGAATCTTGAGAATGTCCAGAAAGTCATAAAGAAACTGATGTTTGTATTCAACGAAAGCAATGACGCGCAGAGGATGCACAGCAGGCAGCTGTTCCCTGAACTGTTCAAATTGGACAAGGAAAAAGGCGATTTCTTGATCTTCAGCAGAAATCTTATCAGATTATGGAACTACGGATGGAAGAATCCTGAATTCGACCAGGACTTTCTGTACGAATATCTTGAGACCAGCTTCAAGATGGTGAAGGAGTTCAGCAAATACCAGGAAATTGTCTATAAATGCAGCGGCATGCCGACCAGGATGAATATCGCGCTCGCCTCTGCCTACAGGGACAGTGTCAGAGAAGTCTTCACCAGCCCGAATTTCCTCAAGTTCAAGATAAGGAACATCTCAGACCTGCAGAAGACAGAGAACAAGAAAACAATGGCCATAAAAGAGAAATTGTTCGGCCTGCTCGACGGGGGAGACGTCATGTCTTTCTACCGTTCAGGAACTTTTGATACGAACGCTTTAAAGAATGAAATCCTGTACATCCTGAACCATTTCAAGCTGCCATTCTTCAGGTTCAATTTCAAAGAAGTAAGGGACAAGAACATCACTCTGCATAATTTTATGTGAAAATGATAGAATCAGAAAGCACACTAGATGCTTGGAAAAAACTGCTAAAGCACATCTATGATAAAGGCGATAACTATGTCGACGAAGACAACAGGAAGTGCAGGGAGATCCTGAATTTCGTAGTCACTATCAAGAATCCAGAGAACGACATCACCAAGCCCATAGATCTCTTGAACAGTTTTGAGAAATGGCGTTATCCGCCCCTGGACAAGATAGCGAACAGCATCCTTTCTCCGGACCACATAAACAGCAAGTTCTCTTACAGCTACGGCCCCAGACTGTTCAATTTCAGCGGCCAGCTGAACCAGCTCGATGATTTTGTAATTCCCGTCCTAAAGAAGGAATGGTGGAGCAGGAAGGCGATTGTTAATTTCTGGGACAATCTGATAGACAGCACACTCAGCAAAAAGGCAAGCCCCGGCATGACAAACATCCTGTTCAAGATAATTGACAAAAAGAAGCTGAATGTCACAGCCATCATACGAAGCAATGACATGTTTTTCGGCTGGCCTGCGAATGTCTATCATCTTTACGTCATCCAGAAATATGTTGCCCAGAAACTCAATCTTGCTATCGGAGAGATAATTACCTTCAGTTTTTCTGCGCACATCTTCGAGGACCAGTTCGAGTTCATACAAAAGGTCATAGACTAGTTCTTCATCCATCTGTAAGAAAAGAACTCAAATATCACAAAGAATATCGCGAAAAGTATCCAGCCGAAATTCGAATGGAAGCCTCCAGCTGCAAAAGCCGGGCTTATCTCTGTTCCTGCGATCATGAGCGAAGTAACCCTTAAGATATTGATCAGGAACATAGCGCCCACGCCTAAAGGATACAATAGCAGTAACTTCTTTTTATTGATAGTCTTCCATTCTAACATCACGATGATCGTAAAGAACAACAAAAACAATGACATCCCCTCTATGCCGCTGCATTCCTTGAATATCGCGCCTGCAAAAGAAGACGTTCCTACAGTGGGGATCCCCTCATACAGATATCCAAAGCTTATGCTGGCGGGAGAATAGACCGCATCGCTGTACAGCAGGCTCAGAAAGAAATAGACTGTTTTCCCGACGATCCACGAAAAGAACGGCCACAGTTTCTGGAAATACGAATAAAAGTTCAAGAACAGCCAGGCAAGGACAAAGCTTATTATTATCTCAAGATAAAATCTTCTAATTACATTAAGAACAGTTTTGGGTGGAAAAAATACAAAACTCAAGGATGCTGCAAGCAGAACCGCCAGCAGATACCATAAGAACAGCAATATTGAATAACTGCCGCCCTTGTTCTCTATTATGTAAAAATTCAATATTAGGAATAAAACAAACAGAATAATATTTATCCCGAAAAACAGGATGCCTTTCACCCAGTTCCATTGCTCAAGTTTTCCAAGCTTGTTCAGTTTGTGCCTGACAACAAGATATGTGATTATTGTGCCAAAAATCAGAAGCAGGAAAGGCACCTTGTACAGAAAGATGTGGTGTTCTCTCCATAAGGTGTCTGCAATCGACAAGCTCATGTCTGTTGTCTGGATAATATTCGTCTTATAGATGTATTTAAAGAAATACAGTTCAACAAACAAAAGCAGGAAAAAACAGCTCAGTCTGCTTATGTTAGGAATTAAACTATTGCTAAAGAACCTATCAAGCGGACTTTTTTTCATACAGGAAAAAATAGCAGCCTAAGATATAAATATTGCTAAAACTATTTAAATAGCTTCATTCTTGAATTAAACATGAAATTATCCATAATCATTCCTGCGCACAATGAAGAAAAGACATTGAAGAAGACTATAAGAAACCTCAACCTGGACAGTGTCAAGAATAAAGAGCTGATCATAGTCTGCAACGGCTGTACAGACGACAGCGAAAGAATCGCAAAAAGATGCACAAGAAAAGTATATTCTACTCCTGTCGCAGGCGTATCAAGGGCAAGGAATCTTGGCGCGAAAAAAGCAACAGGCGACGTCCTTGTTTTCCATGACGCAGATACTGCGTGCTCAAGAAACTATCTGAAAGCTATAAGAAAAGCAGTGCAGAGAGGCTGTGATTACGGCTGTGCAAGACAGATACCAGAAACAGGCAATCTCTGGTACAGGCTGTTGATTAAGACAGTCAACCATAACAGCAAAAATCACAGGATCTTCCACGGCAACTGTTTCATGACAAAAAAGCTATTCGAGCCCTACAATCCGAATCTAAAAAGTTTTGAAGATACAGAGCTGGCATTAAGACTAAAAAACAAAGGGAATTTCATTTATCTTGAAAACTGCTGGATACGGCCGTCAGAAAGAAATTTCAAGAAGAACGGTTATTTTCTAACAATAATGAAAATCATTATAAAAGGAGCATTCATACTGATGAGAAAATGAAAGGACTATTGCTTGTTTCGAGCGGATTCGACAGTGCAGTCGCAGGCCATCTCATGAAAAGGCAGAAAGTGGATCTTATTGCAGTGCATTTCGGCAGAGAAGACAGCCAGCAGGAGAGATGGACAGAGCAGATCTTAAATAAGATAGATGTAAAGAAACTGTATATAGTAGAGCTTGCTCCAACTTTAGAGGCTTTCCTTGAGAAAGCGCAGGAAAGATTTGCCTGCGTATTCTGCAAGAGAATGATGCTGAGGATCGCTGAGAGGATCGCAGAAAAAGAAGAATGCGACTTTCTTGTCACAGGGGACAGCCTGGGCCAGGTTGCTTCACAGACCCTGCACAATCTTTCTGTTGTCGACAGCGCTGCAAAGATAAAGATATTGAGGCCGTTGCTCGGAAGAGACAAGAAAGACATAATGGATCTTGCTAAAAAGATAGGCACCTATGACATAAGCAAGCAGTCGACTAACTGCTGTGCATTTGTCCCGAAAAGTCCTGCGACAAAGAGCACCCTGGAACAGATAGAAGCAGAAGAAAAAAAGATAGACATAAAAGAGATCATTGAAAAAAGACTGAAATCTGTCAAGATCAAAAATCTGTGAACGTCTTTTTCCACAATTCCTTAACACTATGGTCTGCTATCCTTTTCAGATTTATTATGTCCTCCTGGTTGTATTTCAACAGCAGATCAAGAAAATGCCTGTCGGCAGTCGCCCTCCACATCTTCCACAACTCGACTGCATTATGCCCCCTCATCAGTTCAAGTTCATCAGGTCTTTTTATGTTCAGCTTCTGCTCTATCTCTTTCAGTCCGCCTGTCAGGTCAATCCGGGAGCACACATGCCTTAAGTCTATGTGTGGCACCTGCAGCTTGAAATCAAAATAACGCTGCAATAACGGGATGTCAAAAGATCTGCCGTTGAACGTGACTATCAATTTATGCTTCTTTATCTCGTCCAGAAACAATTCCCTGTACAGGTTGTTCCCCTTGAGCATGATTTTCGTATCGAGACCGTCAAACATGCCGATCACAGTGATGTCCATATTGCTCTGGCAGGTCTCAATATCTAAAAAGACAGCATCGTCCTTAAAATATCTATACAATCTCCATTGTTCAGCAGAAGGAAATCTTTCCTGGAAATAAGGCATGTTCTCGACATCTAAATTTTTGTAAGCCTTCCTGATTTCCTTGTCATATCCCTCTTTTCTCTGCTCTGAGATGCCTTTGATTCTTTTCTTTTCAAGAAAGTCATTCCACGACTGCACACCCTGCCTCCAGATGCATCTCTCTCTGCCAGTGCTGATGTTAGGAAGAAATACAAAACTGTTCTTTATCATATCAAATCAGCAATAACAAATATTTTTAAACATTGTGCATGACTGGCCAGTGACCAGTGAAAACCTTTTTATACTGCTCCCATATTGAAAAATAATATGAAATGCGACATTTGCAAGAAAAACATAAGAATGACCTTCCTGAACAAACTGCTCGGCACCATCATCAAGGACAGCAAAGGAAAGAAACATCCTGTCTGCAGGGAATGCCAGAAAAAGTTGAAGTCAAAGGAAGAAATTTTGCAGAGATTATGAATCTGCCTCTGTAGCTTAGTGGTTGAGCAGCGCTCTCGTAAAGCGCAGGTCGCCGGTTCGAATCCGGCCAGAGGCTTTTTAGAAAGGCATGTCAGCAGAAAAACAAAGACTGACTTCACTGAAATCTTCTTCCCCTCTTTTCCGGTTCACACTGTAAGTGCACGTTCTCTGCAGACCAAAATGCGCATTGAATGCGACAGACATTCCTGCAGCTTCTGCGCACGGAATATCGCTCTTTGAATCTCCGACATAGCCGCACTGGTCCAGCCTGTATCCCAAACTCTGGACAATTGCCTTCATGAACAGAAGTTTTCCTTCTGCATCGCAGGGCAGAAGATTCCAGTGCGACAATTCTTCATTCCTGTCCCAGAAGAATTCGCAAGCTGCAATAGAGTAGTCAATACCCAGATCTTTTATTGCTCTGTCTGCCTGCGCCTTGAAACCGCCGGTCAGCAGAACAGTGACATATCCCATTTCTTTGAAATCCTTGAAAGCTTCCGCCACGCCGGGATGATAAGGAACGCTTTCCATGACTTGATCAAAAGCTCTTTTCTTCAGCCCTAGTCTTTTATATGTGTGAGCAAGAAGCTCCATCCATTCTGCATAGCCCAATTCTCCTCTCAGCCATCTTTCCTGGCCGGCCAGTTCTGTTTCCAACGCTTCAGGTCCTGATTTTTCTGCAAGACGGGTCCATACGCTTGGCGGAACGTCATGTGTTATCAGGTTCTCTCTCACAGGCTCTAATATGGTGCCTTCCATGTCAAAACAAAGAATCTCTAAGTCAGGAATTCTCTTCATTTATTGATGCCAATTGCACGAATATATAAAATTATCTAATCAAAATAATTATATTTATTTAAGTAAATAACTGCCTGTTATGGATCTCTTGTTCTTAACTACAGTCATAGGTGCGCCTTCAGCAATTATTTCTCCGCCCTTATCGCCGCCTTCTGGCCCGAGATCTATTATCCAGTCAGATTGTTTAATTATATTTAAATTATGTTCAATAACAATAACAGAGTTTCCTTTGTCTACAATTTTATTTAATAATATCAAAAGCTTTTCAATGTCTGCAAAATGTAACCCAGAAGTTGGCTCATCTAAAACAAAGATTTCCCCTTTTTTATGTAATTTGTTTGCTAATTTTAATCTCTGAGCTTCCCCGCCTGAAAAAGTATCATGAGTCTGTCCTAGGGTCAAATATCCTAGACCAACATCGATTAAGATTTGTAATTTTCTCTTTATATCGTCCTGACTAAAGAATTTGTAAGCGTCAGAAACAGTCAGGTTAAGAATTTCATTGATGTTCTTGCCATCATATTTGTACTCTAAGATTTCTTTTTTGTATTTTTTCCCTTGGCAGGTCTCGCACTGAACTTTAATATCTCCCATAAAGTGCATCTCTATCTTATTAAACCCAAGCCCTTTGCAATCTGAGCACGCACCTTTTGAGTTAGAACTGAAAAGATATTTTGCCACATTATTTACTTTTGCAAGCAGAGTTCTTATGGAGTCAGAAATTCCAATATAAGTTGCAATATTTCCCCTTGGTGAACCTGTTAAAGGCGATTGATCAATAATAACAATCCTATCACCAAACTGGCTTACAAACTCTTGCATCATCAAAGAACTTTTTCCAGACCCAGAAACGCCAGTCACTGAACAAAAAACGCCCAACGGAATCTGGACATTAATGTTTTTTAGATTATGAATGTTTGCGTTCTTAATCAACAACCCTTCCTTAGGTTTCCTTATTTCCCTCTTGATTTTAATTTTTTTTCCTAAATATTTTCCAGTTATTGCGTTGGAAGATTGTTTGAGTTGATTTATGTTGCCCTTAAACGTAATGGTGCCGCCATTAGCTCCAGCACCAGGACCAAGCTCAATAATATGATCTGCTTTTTTAATAACAAAATCGTCATGCTCAACAATGAGCACAGTATTGCTGGATTTTCTCAGATTATTCAAAATACCAATCAGCTTTGTACGATCTTTAGGATGAAGTCCTGCAGTAGGCTCATCAAGGATATATATCATCTCAATTAAATCAGAACCCAATTCTCGCGCTAGCTTTAATCTTTGAGATTCGCCTCCAGATAAGGTATCAAGACTTCTGTTTAAAGAGAGATAGCCTAAATCGATATCAATCAAATGTTGAGTATTTTCCACGATTCTTTTTACTAATTCTTTTGCTTCAGAAATATTTACTTTTTGGATCTCTTTGACAAAAGCGGTTAATTGCATATTGGAATAGTCTCCAATATTCATTTTGTTTATTTTTGAACTAAGAGCATTTTTATTCAGTCTTCCGCCACGACAAAGATTGCACGGCTTCTTAATCCAATATCTTCTTTCAGCTTTTTCCTTCCTCTTTGAGACACCTCTTAAATCAGAAGCCCTTTTTATAAGACGATTGATGATGCCTTCATGACTAAAAGTTTGAACAAATCCTTGTTCTTTATTGCTTAAAACAATTCTTGGAGAATATAATAAGAAATCTAGCTCTTTTTTTGAATAATCCTTGATTGCTTTATTCATGTCGATTTTGCCAGACAATTTTATTATGTTGAAAAGTCTTGCTCCAGGTTTATAATTATTAAGCTCACTTGCTCCTTCATTTAATGATTTATCAAAATCAAGAATGGCTTTTGGATCTACGCTATACTCAATCCCAAGGCCTTTACATTTTTCACAAGCACCCTTTGGGTTATTAAAAGAGAAATAACCAGCACTTAGATTCTTTGTACTACCAAACCTAGAGAATAAAAGTCGCAAATAAGTATAAATTTCAGTACTTGTTCCAACAGTAGATCTGGGAGTCCCTCTAAGTTTTCTTTGGTCAATAGAAACGGTTGGAGATAGGTTGGAAATAGAGGCAATGTCTGGTTTTTCAGTTCTTTTTAGCAGTCTAGCAGCATATGTACTGATAGATTCTAAGAATTGCCTTTGGCCTTCAGCAGCAATGATGTTATATGCAATCGTTGATTTCCCTGAACCAGAAATACCAACCAAAACATTTATCTTATTCCTCAAAATCTCAAAATCAATATTCTTAAGATTATGCACCTTCGCTCCTTTAATGATTATATTCTTTGAACTCACACCTTTGGCTGCCATGAAAATAAGCTAGGACATAACCTTTATAAACTTTTATTCTCATCAATGAATAACAATGGCGGAAATAGAGATAAGGGCTGTCGGCGGCTACAGCGAGGTTGGCCGGAACATGACAGCTGTCAAGATAAAGGACGAGGTCATACTTCTTGACATGGGGCTGCAGCTTGACAATTACATCAAGATAGAAGAGGAAAGGGAGGCCAGCGAGATTGTCAGCGCAAAAAGACTGATCGAGGCGAATGCTGTCCCAAACGACAACAAGATAAAGGACTGGAAAGACAAGGTCAAACTGATAATCTGCACGCACGCGCATCTCGACCACCTCGGCGCAATACCCTATCTTGCAGAAAAATATGACTGTCCAGTGATGGGGACGCCCTATACAATAGAGGTGCTGAAAACCATCCTAAAGGACAACAAGTTCAAGCTGAAGAATCCTCTGAAGCAACTGAACAAGAATGCAAAACATAAGCTGAGCAATGACATAACAATAGAATTTCTGAATGTGACTCACAGCACGCCGCAGACCGTTATAATCGCGATCCACAGCAGTGCAGGAGTGATTTTGTATGCGAACGATTTCAAGTTCGACATGTTTCCTGTGATGGAGAAGAAAAGCAATGTTGATCATCTAAAAAGTTTAAAGAATGTAAAACTGCTGATTGTCGACAGCCTTTATGCAGAAGACAGCAAGAAGATGCCCAGTGAAAGCGTGGCAAGAGCAATGCTTAAGGATGTTATGCTGGGTACGGCCAACCAGGGCAAAGGCATCATAATAACTACTTTCAGTTCTCATCTGGCCCGTTTGAGCTCTATAATAAGATTCTCAAAGGATCTTGGCAGAGAGATAATTTTTGCAGGAAGATCGCTTGCAAAATATGTAGAGGC
Source organism: Candidatus Woesearchaeota archaeon (assembly GCA_014728875.1). Taxonomy (GTDB): domain Archaea; phylum Nanobdellota; class Nanobdellia; order Woesearchaeales; family WJKV01; genus WJKV01. Next base: position 10,490 of record WJKV01000036.1, read on the forward strand.
TGCAGAGAACATCAACCTGGTAAACTGGAAGGACGATATAAAAA
>WJKV01000037.1 GCA_014728875.1 Candidatus Woesearchaeota archaeon
AGGCTATATTGGCTATGTTTTAAGATACGGATATTCAACACTAAGATTAACTGCGGATAACAAATTCAAACCAAAAATTCCAGAAGTATTTGAAATACTTTAATTTTCCTTAATTACAAAAACTTTATCGTTCTTTCTTACTTTTTCTTTAACTTTAATAGCAACATTCTCGCCCTGTTTGCCTTCACTAACATCCTGATGGTTTTTCTGCATCTCTTGTACCCCCTGTCTTAAGATGCCTGTTGTATTGCCTGTAATCATGATGACTTTTCCTATCTCTATTCCTTTTCCCTCTAATTTTATCTCTGCCACCCCTATCTGCGGATAATAGTTTTTTACAACACCGACATATTCTTTTGAACCTTTGCTGTCGCTGCCATGGATGCCTGCCCATTCATTTATAGGTTTTCCCAGGAAAAAACCGCTTGAAAATCTACGGTTGTAGACAGTCTTTAGTTTTGCTTTCAATTCCTTCTTTATTTCGTCTGTATATTTGCCTTCTTTCACAGCATCTATCGCTTTTCTATATGAACTCACAACAACATCCACATAATCTACACTCCTGCCCCTGCCCTCTATTTTCAATGCGTCGATTCCAGCATCTACCAATTTATCAACAAATTCGATAGTACAGAGATCTTTCGGAGACATCACATACTTATTCTCCAATTCTAATTCTTTGTCAGGCTCTTCTGTATCAGTAATTCTAAAACTTCTTCTACATGGTTGTATGCAATCGCCTCTATTAGCACTCTTTCCATAAAGGAACTGTGAAGTAAAACATCTGCCGCTCACAGCGACGCACATTGCGCCGTGGCAAAAACATTCGATCTTGACAAGCCCTCCTCTCGGGCCTCTAATATTTTCTTTTATTATTTTTTCTTTTATTGCTTTAACCTGTTCTAGTGAAAGCTCTCGTGCCAATATAATACGGTCAACAAATTTTGAATAGAATTTTAATGCTTGTATATTGCTCACGCTTGCCTGCGTACTTAGATGGACTTCGAAGGCATCGTATTCATGAACTAGTTGCACAACACCCATGTCCCAGCAGATTATAGCGTCAACACCTGCGTCTTTTGCAGCATCCAGTATCTTTCTTATCTTTTCGAACTCCTCATCATAAGTAATAGTGTTTACGCACAAATAACATCGCACTTTGTGACTGTGACAGAACTCAACTACTTTCTTCAATTCACCCAATTCGAAATTCCTGGCATTCGCCCGCATATTAAGGCCTTTCACGCCGAAATACACACTATTGCAGCCGGCCTTGACAGCAGCTGTCAATGATTCCCAGTTTCCTGCGGGCGCTAATAGTTCTGTCATGGACACAAACTTCTAGAAAGAGCTATATAAAAGTTATCCAAAAAAAGAAAAATCTATTTTCTTTCGATTATCTTGGTAACTTTCATGATTCTTCTATTGCTTTCTTTTCGGACCACTCTTCCAGGCACGAATTCTACAATATCGTCTATCTTAAGTCCAAGCTTGACTGGCGCTTCATACATGACCTTTGTTCCTGTCCAGCCCTTTCCGCCTCCAGTTCTTTGCCTCAGGATGCCTGTTACTTTTTGTGATCCTTTTGTGTGCTTGACTTCATAAATTCTTCCAACTCTTTTTGCCATTCTTACCTCTTTCTTCCTTGTTTGACTTTTTTCACAATGACGGCCTTTTTGTTCCTTCCCATGTCATCTCCCTTTGTAAGGGCGAACAAGACCTCATCATACTGCTCGAACACCTTGTTCGACACAGGGACAAACTCTATCTCTGCGCCGCTGGGAAACGCCTTGAGGCTTCCCCTTATGGTTTTTGTTTTCGGGTCTCTTGTAACCCTGAATATCCTGCCCTTTCGCAAAATTCTCTTGGCCATAGAAAAAAGTTAAAATTAAGGCTGTTTTATGATCTTGACAATTTTAACTTTTCTTTCGCCGACTGTTCTTCCTTCTGGTTTTCTTGGAAGTGGAGCAAATTGAACTACAGTTCCAAGCTTCAGCTTGCTTTTCATCGAATATGGTGCTTCGAATGAAAGGTCAGTGCCAAAGTTGTCCTGTTTTATTGTACCTTCTATTATGTTCACTTTCTTGTGCCTGAACGGAGAAGATGCTTTTTTTATTTGTACTATTCTTCCGCTTCTTGCCATGTATATCACCTCGTGTTTTTACCTTATGATCTTCCTTTTTCTTTACTTGTATTTTGCAGGCTTCAAGCCCAGGGCTATCTTGTCTTTGCGATTCCTTTCTGTCCTGCCCGGCCCCCATTTAGTGACAGTCACATAACTGTTCCATTTGAATTTGTTTTTGTCAGCTTGGCTTATAGGTATAGAGAAAAAGACATGCTCGCCTCCTTTGTCTGTCCTGACAAGAGTACCTTCATACTTGCCCAATCTTCTGTTCCGCCTTCCGTCGCGAATCCTGAAGACTATTGCCATTGTTCAACTCACCTCATTTTTGCCAAACTTTTTTATTTATAAAAACACTATTCATATATAAACCTATCTGTATAAGCTTAAAAACAATTTCACTTAGCAGAAACAATAATCATTAACTACTCGCGGCTGAACAATTATAAAAGCATTCTGAAAATATTTATATATGTCAATGGTTTAACAGAAGCAAGAGGCAAAGATGAGTAAAAAATACTTGATATTTGCATTGATCACAGCGATCCTGTTCATTTCTGGCTGCCTGATGCCGCCTGAAGAAAAGGCCAAGACAGATGCACCGACAGGTTTGTCTGTGCAGGAAATAGATGCAGCGATCGCAGGCAATAATCAGGAATGCATTGAGGATGTAAAGCAGAAATGCGCAGAGCTGTTGGAAGTGGATCTTAATAAAGCAGCACCTCAACCACAGCAGCCAGCTATAGAGCAACAGCCTGTTGAACATCAAGAGTTAGTTGTTGTTAAAGAACCAGCAGTAGAACAAGAAAAACCTGAAACAGCAGAAGTTGTTGATCAGGAAAACCAGATACAGATAGTATACGATGAAAATCTGTCTCTAAATGATTCTTAGAAAAAATTAAAACAAGAAAAATTTTATTTTATTTTCTTCAGACGGATGGCCATTCTGTTTCTTCCCCTGTACATGGTGCCCTTGCTCCACTTCTCAACTTTGACAATGCTGTGTATCTTAAGGGG
>WJKV01000038.1 GCA_014728875.1 Candidatus Woesearchaeota archaeon
CAAGAATATACAGGGAAGCTGCTGAAAGAGGCTTGACAAGAGCAAGAAGTTCTGAAACAATAGTAATGGCAAGCTTGTATTTGTCTTGCAGAGTCAATGATATTCCTAAGACCTTGAAAGAGTTCAACGAGACTTTCAATGTCGACAAAAAGATAATCGGTAAAGCATACAAATTGGTTGCAAGAGAATTGAACATCAAGTTGATCCCAAGTTCTAGCTTGGATTTCTTGAGCAGGTTCGCAAGCTCTTTGAAATTGAGTGCAAAAGTGCAGAGCAAAGCAGCTGAATTCGTGCAGAAAGCAGAAAAGAAAGAAATGGTCAGCGGCTGCAACCCAACAAGCACTGCAGCAGCAAGCTTGTACATCAGCGCTTTGATCAACAAGGAAAAAAGAACACAGAAGCAGGTTAGTGACATCAGCGGAATCAGCGAGGTCACTTTGCGGGCAAAAGTCAAGGAATTGACAGAAAAGCTTAAGATCAAGAACAAATCATTGCAGAAGAAATAAGTGTTGGAATAATTATATTTCTATTTCTCTTCTTACTTTTACTTCTGTTGGAGATCCCTTTTCTTTTTTGTATAATTTGGCGCTTTCGACCACAACAGCAGTGCCTGGAATCTCTCTCACATTTCTGACCACTACAACACTGTCTATGTCATAATCATCCTCAAACCTTGACAAGTAAAAACCTCCCACTGTATAGTTTTCAGGCTTTCTCATCTTCATAAGGCTGCCGTAGATACTGCCGTAGGAACAGAAAGGCTCGATCCTTCCAGAACTGACATTATAGATGAACAGCAGACGGAATGGCAGGCCTTGTTTCGTATTAATGCCTTCCAGTAGCTTGAGCATGCCGCCATTTTTCCTGCTCAGCATCAGGTCTAGGTTCTTTTCAGCTGTAGATTTCCTCATATGAAGGATGTAGAATTTACGAATTTAAATCTCTTTCTTATATTCTCTAGCATATAAATCCGATTATCAATAGCGATTACTTTACCTTTTCTTCGTTTGGAGATTTAAAAACATTTAAATACCTGAAGATACCAATATAGAAATAAGTATAGTAGGGTTGTTAGTGGTAAACATTGTATAATAGAAGAGAATTGAGCTTCAATTGTATATTAGAACCCTATTGATACAAAATCATATACCTATCACGGTTAAAGTATAGTTTGATGGAAGGCCGCAGTATATCGGTGAAGTACTACAAAGCCTTTTGGAGGGGAGAACTTAACTGGTTCTCCCATCATGCTCACCACCCTTTTCTTTCTTTTTTTTTATGCATTACAACAAAGTGTATATGTGCTTCGCAGGAAGCATATTTCAATCATTCCATCACACTGTAGAATTGATATAGAAGTCTGTTCTCTGCTTTTACAAGCTCCTCTTCAAGGCCCTGCACGATTATGCAGTTCTTTCCATTGTATTCGACTTTTGCAGGCTCTTTCTGCAGCAATATGATGATCGGTTCGTCTGTTGTGTCGCAGGACTTGACAGGCAGTGTCATGTTGCCGAATGTGACATTTGTCTCTTCTGTGACAGCAGGGTGCGGACTTAGTCTCAGGCCTCTTTCAAGGTTGCGCGCAAGCTCGTGATAAGCAACTGCATGAAATCCTCCTTCTGCATCAGGCTCGAACATTATGAAGGTGGCGCCGACTGCATCCTTTTCTGAGTTTTCAGATTCAAAATTGATTGCATAAGTCAGCCAGTCTCTCACACTGTGGTCAATCGGGATGTCATATATGTCCTTTGGCCCGTAATGCAGGCTGATCGCGAACAGGGTCTCTGTGACAGGATTGTATACTTCTGTGCTCCATGTTCCGTCCTTGTTCTGCCTGAATTCAAAACCTTTGTAGGTATACAAGTGCTTGTTTCTTATGTCCAGGCCTGGTATGTCTGTCTGTTCTGGCTGGTTCTTGAAATGCCTGTAGGCAGTATAAGCGCTTCCTGAGATTCCGACTATTATGATGATAGTCATTAGAACAGTGAATATCTTCTTTTTTCTTGGAGATCTTTCTTTTTTGCCTTCTTTTTCATTCTTTTCTTGTTCTTTTTTCAGTTCGCCCCTTCGTTTCTCTCTTTCCTGCTCTGTGTTCTCTTCAAAAAGGTGGTCATGATGAAGATTGACTGCGCTCGGATCCCCAAGATTCCTGATTGCAGGGTCTATGTCTTCGTATTTTCTTTCTTTTTCCTTCATTATGACTGAAAATCAAGCTCAGGTATTTAAGTTTTAAGAATATTTCAACACCACAACATTTATATTATATTTATCATTTAAAAAGGACATGAAAAAAAGAGGGCCTGTAATAGAACTGAAGAATGTATGGAAGATCTATGAAATGGGGGATTCAAAGGTAGAGGCTTTGAGAGGCCTGAATCTAGAGATAAAGAAGGGAGAATTCGTCACAATAATGGGGCCCAGTGGCAGCGGAAAATCAACCTGTGTAAATATGGTGGGCTGTCTTGACCTGCCCACAAAAGGCAAAGTCTCCCTGGACAAGCAGGACATAAGCAATATGGGCGAGTCAGAGCTTGCGCAGATAAGAGGAAGGAAAATAGGCTTTATTTTCCAGACCTTTAATCTGATAAATACCCTTACAGCTGTCGAGAATGTTGCCCTTCCCATGATATTCCAGGGCACGCCAGAAAGCGATAGACTTAAAAGGGCAAAGCATCTACTGGACATGGTAGAACTGGAGCACAGGTTCCATCACAAACCTAATGAGATGAGCGGGGGCGAAAGGCAGAGGGTTGCTATTGCGCGTTCGCTTGCAAATGATCCAGAAGTCATACTTGCAGACGAGCCGACAGGCAACCTGGACAGCAAGACAGGAAAGATTGTTCTGCAGTTCCTGCAGAAACTGCACAAGAAAGAAAACAAGACAATCATAATGGTCACGCATGATGCAAGCATGGCAAAGTATTCAGAAAGGGTCGTACATCTAAGGGACGGCCAGATAGTTTCAAAAAAGAGGCGATAGGTGAAAAATATGAACAAAGCAATGATCTTGATTGCATTCTTTTTATGCTTGATTCTTATACCGGGCAGTTTAGCTGCCCTGATAATATCCGAAGGAGAGCAAGTAGAGATGGGGCTGAAAGACCTGAGAATAACTTTCCTAAATCAGGATCCTGATCCTGTCGAGCCGGGGGAACAAGTAGAATTGAGATTCAGGGCAGAGAACCGCGGGCAATACAGGATAGAAGACATTGAGTTCGAGATACTTCCTGATTATCCTTTTGAATTATTAGAGACAGAGAATGCAAAAAAGAACATAGGCAGTCTTGACGCTGCACAGAGAGGAAAAGACAGCGCCATCTTTCACTGGAAATTAAGAGTTGATAATGAGGCTATAGAAGGAGACAACGAGATCGAGCTGAAATACTATGTAGAGGACAGGCCTGCCTCGATAAAACTTGAGCCTTTCCTTATTAATGTCAAGAGCAGGGACATAATCATATCGGTAGGAAACATCAAGATGGAGCCGAAAAAGGTCGCGCCGGGACAGGAAATTGAACTTACTTTCCCGCTGAGAAATCTGGCAGACAGCGATGTTGACGATCTTCGGGTCAAGCTCGACCTTGCAGGCTTTCCTTTCGCAACATTGGGGAGCACCAATGAACAGGTCATAAAACTATTAAGAAGAAGAGAGAGCGACAATGTGACTTTCACGCTTGTTGCGAACACAGATGCAGAACTAAAGACGCACAACATGCCGCTGTCGATAAGTTTCACAGACAAATTTGATGTGGACCATGAATTGAAAGGCAAGTTCGGAATAAAAGTGTATGAAAAACCTGATTACATATTCAACCTGGCAGATGTTGAAATGGAAACAGGGGAAGTTTTCCTTCCGAATACAAAAGGAAGGATAATCGCTGCGTTCTCTAATACAGGAAGAGGGGACATCAATGCATTGAATGTGAAGCTTCTTCCGTCTGACAAGTACAGCATCATAACAAAGGACGAACTATACATAGGAAACCTGGAAAGCGACGACTATGAAACAGCAGAGTTCGATATTTTCGTAAAGAAAGTCACAGGAAACGTTCCGCTCAAATTCCAATTAGAGTATAAAGACAGTGAAAACACGAGATTCACAGACAACATAGACCTGATGCTGAAGGTCTACAGCAAGAGAGAGGCTGCAAGACTAGGACTGATCAAGGGAACAAATGTTGTCGGAATAATAATATTCTTGTTAATTGTTGCAGGAATTATCTATCTTATTTTTCGTCACTACAAAAAGAAAAAGAAGAAGAAAAAATAACAACTTCCTCTTCTTGAATTAAGATGATTAAGGATTATTTCATCATTGCTTACAAGAATCTGAGAGAAAGAAAACTTCGTTCTTGGCTTACTATTCTCGGGATTATCATCAGTGTCGCGAGCATTGTCGCGCTAATCAGCATCAGTGAAGGATTAGAAGCGAGCATAAAAGAGCAATTCGTAAAGTTCGGGAGCAACAGGTTCTATGTTGTCGTGCCAGGAGGGCAGCCGGGAACAACAAGCGGGCTGACAACGGACGATGTTGATGTTCTTGAGAGCATTCCTGATTTTGAATATGTCACTCCATATTTGATTATTCCGAGCGTCGAGATGGAATATTCAAAACAAAAGGCATACAGTTCATTATTTGCCTGGCCCAGCGAAGACAGCGACAGGAGGTTCGAGGATTATGACTTTACCTTCAAGGAAGGAAGTTCTTTCAGGGAAGGGCAGAAATATGTGGCTATCTTCGGCAGCCTCGCCGCAACAGAGCTGTTCGACAAGGACGTTCACGTGAACAACAAAATCTCGATGAAGGATGCGAAATTCGAGGTTGTCGGCGTGCTCGAATCCTTCGGCAACAGGCAGGATGATGCTGCAATATATATCCCGATAGAGACTGCCAGGGACCTGTTCGACAGGCCGGACGAAGTGAGCATGATAGATGTAACAGTCAAAAGCGGAAGAGAGATTGACACTGTTGCAGAACGGGCAAGAAGGGCGCTTGAGAGAAAAAGAAAGGATGAGAATTTTGAGATATTAACTCCGACCCAGATACTTAAGTTCTTGTCGCAGACTCTTGGCATTGTGCAGGCGATACTTGTGAGCATCGCTGCGATCAGCCTTGTTGTCGGCGCAGTGGGGATTATGAACAGCATGTACACGAGCGTGATGGAAAGAACAAAAGACATAGGCATAATGAAAAGCATAGGCGCAAGAAACAGGGACATCATGCTGCTTTTCCTTGTAGAGAGCGGGATGATCGGATTTGTAGGCGGAATCATAGGAATAATATTAGGATATATCGCTTCATACGGAGTAGCGGTTTATGCAGCAAGCGCAGGATACAGCATACTGCAGGTACACATCGACTTCCTCCTTATTTTGGGAGGGCTGTTGTTCGCAACCCTTGTCGGCATGCTCAGCGGGATCCTGCCCTCTAAAAGGGCTTCAAAACTGCACCCTGTAGACGCATTGAGGTGGACCCAGTAAAATGTTTGCAGAATATTTCAAGATAGCAATAAAGAACATGAGGAACAGGAAAATAAGAAGCTATCTAACAATGATAGGAATAATAATAGGCATAACAGCACTGATCGCATTGATAACCCTGGGGCAGGGCATGCAGAAGAGCGTCACAGAACAGTTCGACAAATTCGGCACGCGAAGGATCTTCATCGGGCCGAAAGTAGTGACAGGATTCAGCGGGCCTTCCGGCGTGACAGAGCTCACGCAGAAAGACGTGGAGACACTGGAAAAACTTTCTTATCTTGAATATGTTGTTCCGCTTCTATCGAACAATCTTCAGGTGGAATACAACAAAAGGAAAGAAATAATCGGCATCTCAGGGATAGGAACAGAGGACATCGAACGTTCATTCACAGACCTGCAGGTTGAGCTTCTTGAAGGCAGGTTCCTTGAAGAGAGGGACCATTATGCAGCTGTTGTGGGCTACAGGATAGCGACAGACCTGTTCGACAAAAAGATGCACGCAAAGAACAGCATTCGGATAAATGACATCAAGTTCAAGGTCGAGGGCATATTTGAAGAGCAGGGTGACAGGAATTATGATTATGCTGTCTACACACCAATTGAGACCATGAGGGAACTGATGGAAAAGCCTGGCGCTGTGAGCGGAATAACAGCGAATGTGAAACAAGGGACAGAGATAGAGGTCGCGAGCGAGAAAATAGAACGGGCCCTGAAGAGGGCAAGGGACGATGAGAATTTCCAGGTCACGACACCGCAGAAAATAAAAGAGCAGACAGGAGTGATACTCGGCATTGTGAATCTTGTGGTTGCGGCGATTGCAGGCATCAGCCTTATTGTCGGCGGGCTCGGCATCATGAACAGCATGTACACGAGCGTGCTTGAAAGAACAAGGGAAATAGGCGTGATGAAAGCGCTCGGCGCAAAGAACAGCAATGTGTTCGGCTTCTTTCTTGTGGAGAGCGGGATAATGGGCTTTGCAGGCGGAGCAATAGGAGTGGCGATCGGCCTTGTCATCAGCTACGGACTCACAGCTGCAATAAACACCACAGGATTCGTCACAATCAGCATGGGCTTTGACTACAGGCTGATACTTTTCGGGCTTGCGTTCTCATTCGGACTGGGCATGCTTTCAGGCACACTGCCGGCTATGCGGGCTGCCAAGCTGAAGCCTGTGGACGCCTTGAGGTATGAATGAAAAACATATGAAAATGAAAAAATATTTCATAGGCATTTTGCCGGACATCAAAACGAGAAAAAAATTAACCGAATTAAAGAACAAAACAATAAAACTAACAGAAGCAAAGAAAAACAAAACTCCTTTACACATCACCCTAAAAGAAAATTTCAAAACAGATAAGATAGATGATCTCATTACAGAATTGAAAGAAAAAATAAGTAATTTCAAACCGTTCAAAATAAAAATAAGAGGGTTTGATATCTTTGATAATGAAATAATCGCTCTTAAAGTCAAGAATAATAAAACTGTCCAGAATCTTCATGAGATTTCAATGAAAATCTCCAATAAATATAGAAAAGAAAAAGAAAAATATTTTGGTTCAAAGATTTTTAAATATAAACAAAAAGAATACATTAAAAAATATAACAGCCCATATTGCTTTGAATTTTATAATCCGCATCTTACACTGTGCTTTCATGCAGATCCTGAAAAAAATGATCAAGTCATAAATTTTCTAAGAAAAAACAATCTAAATTTTGAATTTGAAGTTTCAAAAATCTCAATAATAGACAAAGACAAGCACAAGATATACAAACATTTATCAATAAAATAAAAAAAGAAACAGAAAATCAGCGTTTGCTTATTGACATTCTTTTCTTTGTTACTGTAACCAGTCTTCCGTTTGAAATGGTCACATCGACCTTTGGATCGCCGTGCTTGAATCTTCGGACGATCACGCTTGCCCTGCCGAACGATTTCCTGTATTTCTTTCCCTTGACTTCAATAGTCGCCATGACCTTGAATCTGTCAATAGGTTCCAGTTTTGTTACCTTTCCTGTAAAAGGGCCGGTCTTTGAAAATCTCATTGCCATAATATCACCTTTTTTATCTGACAGACGATGCTCGATACCGTCTTTTAGTTACCTTCATGACCTGCCCTCTATCATCAAGGGTGAAACTTACCCACGGATCTTTTTGTTTCAAGGCTCTTCTTAGAAGTGAAGAACTTTTTCCTGTTTTTCTTTTGTATTTTTTTCCGCCAGGTCCTTCTATAATCAATTCAATATAACGCGCATTAACAGGTCTTGCATCAACAATCTTGCCTTTGAAAGGCCCGGTTCTTGAATACGTAGTTTTTGGCATCTATGATCACCTCATTCAATATAATTTTAAATATGAATAGCGTATAAATTATTTAAATGTTTCTAATGACATTTTGTTCTTACCTCTGCGGAGTGAATATTTGCCTCTCAAAAACATTTATATAGAACTGTTTATTAGGAAATCCTGAAATGGCAATCTTCACAAAGTCAGAGATACTGAATCTTGTAAAATTAGGAAAACTGAAGATTACGCCTTACAACAAAAGCAATGTAGGTCCAGGTTCTATTGATCTTACCCTTTCAAACAAGATCAGGGAATTCAAAAGAGTGTGGGAAACTTTTGACATCAAGCCGGATGCAGACTACAAGAAAATCACAAATATCAAGACCATTAAAAAGTTCCACATATTAAGGCCTAAAGAAAGCGTGATAGCGATAACAAAAGAGACAATCACTTTGCCAGAGGACGCCGCAGGATGGCTCTACACAAGAAGCAGATATGCAAGGATCGGCTTGATGGCGACTCCGTCCTTTGTCCAGCCGGGAAGCGCGAACAAACCTGTTATTGAACTGTTCAATGCAGGGAACAGGCCGCTGGCATTGTATCCGGATACAAAAGTCATACAAATGATATTGGAAACAACAGTGGGCGAAGCAAAGTATAAAGGAAAATTCAAAGAGCAAAAGAAGATATAGGCAGTTCTGATGTATACGCACAATATAAATCCAACCCTGCTTTCGCTGGGGCCGATAGAGATAAGATATTACGGACTGGTCTATGTGCTCGGATTCATTGTCGCATTCTTTGTGCTTGACTATTACAGGAAGAAAGGAGAAATAAAGATAACAAAGGACGAGATGTACAACCTGATAATATACATTATCCTGGGAGTTGTCATCGGCGCGCGATTATTTGAAGTCTTTGTCTGGAATCCGGGCTATTATTTCCAGTATCCTGCAAAGATAATAGCTTTCTGGGAAGGAGGAATGTCTTTCCACGGAGGGCTTGTCGGCGTGCTGGTCGTGGGCTGGCTGTTCTGCAGAGCCAAGAAGATAAAGCTGGCAGTGCTGGCCGATCTCCTGACGATCCCTGCTGTATTGATACTCGCATTGGGAAGGATCGCGAATTTCATAAACGGAGAACTGTGGGGCACTTTGACGAATGTTCCCTGGTGCGTGAAGTTCCAGAGCGCAGAAGGATGCAGGCATCCTGTGCAGTTGTACGGCGCTGCCAAGAGATTCGCAATCTTTTTCTTTCTGATATTTGCAAACAGGAAAAAACACAAGGACGGCTTTGTCTTCTGGATGTTCATCTTTCTGTTCGGCATAGGAAGATTCCTGCTCGATTTTTACAGGGAGAACCAAAGGCTGTTCGGGCTCAGCATGGGGCAATATCTCAGCCTCGCAATGGCAGTAATCGGAATCGTTGTTCTTGTCAGATATTACTGGAATGATTTGAAAACTATCTAGCAGCGATAGATTTAAATATCCTGCTCCATTCGATTATGCAAAGAGGTGCTGGAAAATCGCAAGTGTATTTTTTATTGAATTGAAGGACAGTCTCATTGAACTGATCACTGCTCCTAAGACATATCCAGAGATGATCTGGATGGTTATTCCTCTTGTTATTGTTACTTTTGTGATGACTTTCTATTTCGGCATGTACAAGAAAGAGCAACTGGGCTGGAACACTGCTGTGGGAAACAGCCTTGTCTTGATTTTTGTTTCGATAGACCTGCTGAGGCACATCTTTAATCTGACACTGCCGGGTTCTGTCCTGAATTTCGGGGAAGTTCCTTTCAAGACTGTTGTTGCATGCCTTATTTTTGTTGAAGGTATTGCATTGATGTTCATCAACATGATGCATTTCCTGCCGAAAAGGATATCATTTGCAATATCTGCGCCTTTGCCGATCAATATCACTGCATACATTGTTATGACAATAGTCTATACTGAGATGGTGTTCGACTGGATAACACTGCTCGCAGCTGTGATCTTTTTCGTTATCCTGTATCTCATACTTAAGATGGTGCAGACCGGTGAAAGAATCCTATTAAGAAAGATAGCGAAAGCAAGGATAGAAGAAGAGAAGGCAGAGATTGCCACGACAAAAGAGACGCTGGCGAAACAAAAGAAAGAGATAGCACTAAAAGAGAAAGTCATGAGGAAAGAAGAAGAGCTCGAAAAACTGGCCAAGGCCAAGCTTAAATCAGAAAATAAAAAGCATAAGAAAAAAGCGCCGGCCAAAAAGAAAAGTAATAAACAAAAATCTTCAAAAAATTCCGGGAAAAAAAAGAGCAAGACCAAGAAAAGTAAAAAGAAAAAATCATGATCAAAACAATGAGGTGATACAAAAATGGCGTGGGGAAGAAGAAGACCAGGAAAACTCGGACCTTTCAGAGGAAAGATAGTCAGTCAGACTCCTATGAAAGACGGAATGGTAAAACTTTCCATAAGAAACACTTACGACGGGAAGACATACAAATACAGGGTTTCTTCCAGGAGCCAGCTGCTGCGGTTCACTCCGCAATACAAAGGAGACGTTTCTTTTATGCTGGACCTTGACGGAAACATTGAAAGTCTCGGCAAGATAAGGCCTTCTGTTGTCAGGAGACTGAAGGAAACAGGCGAATATTGAGGTGAATTAAATGGCAAGTCTAAAAAACATGCCTATGAAAGGCAAGATAATCAGGAAGAACAAGATAAAAGACGGCTACATGCTGACAATAAAAGGACCCAGAGGAAAAGAGTACAAGAAAAAGGTTGCGCCTAAATCCCAGCTTGTCAAGCCCATCCCGGGATGGGACTGGTCAGTGGCGTTCAATCTAAAGCCTGACGGAACTGTCTGGAATGTAAGAAGGCAGATGCCTATGGGGAAAGGCTATTACTAACCCAGATGTTTTTTTATTTTATTTATTTCTTTTATGAAAGCACGTATTTCTTCTTCTGTGTTGTATAGATAGAATGACGCTCTTGCACTGCCGCTCATGTTGTGCGCATTGAACCAGCTGTGGTCGCAGTGCGCGCCGCTCCTCATCATGATGTTCGCGCCCTGGTCCATTATGATGGCAATGTCGTGCGGGCCCATCTTTTTAATGTTGAACGAAAAGATGCCGCTTCTTTTTTCTGCATCTTCCGGTCCTAGAATGTCCACTTTATCTTTCAGTCCCTCTGTAGCAATCCTGTTCAGGTTCTGCTCGTGCTTTTCGATCCTTTTCAGGCCTGTCCTTTCAAGATAGCGCGCAGCCTCTGCAAGACCCATGATGCCTGCATAGTTCTGGAGACCTGCTTCGAAACGGTGCGGAATCTCTTCGAACTCGTAGGTAGTATATGTTGTCTCGTTCACTGTGCTTCCTCCGACGATCAGGGGGTTCAGCTGTTCGAGCAATTTTTCTTTTGCGAGCAGGACGCCTGTTCCGCTGGGGCCGAGCATCTTGTGGCCGCTGGCTGCAAAGAAATCACAGCCGAGCTTTTTGAAATTTATTTCCTTGTGCGGTGCAGACTGTGCACCGTCAAGCAGAACCAAGCTTCCATTGTCATGCGCAATCTTTATAATCTCTTTGACCGGATTCACTGTCCCGTCCATGTTCGAGACATGGACAACACTGACCAGTTTTGTCTCCTTGTCTAGTTTCTCCTGAAAATCGTCAATATTGCCGAACTCGAACTGTTTGTAATTGACTCCTTTCTTTGACAGGAACTGCAGCGGAAGAAGATTGCTGTTGTGCTCCTTGTCGCTCGACATCACAGAATCTCCCTGCTTCAGACCGAGACCGTTGATAACAAGATTCAACGCCTCTGTAGTGTTCTTCGTGAAAACAACTTCCTTGTCATTCTTGGCATTAAAGAACTTTCGCAGTGTCTTCCTGCTTTCTGCAACCGCACTGTCGACCTGCTTTCCAAGCTTGTGGTGCGAGCGTTCTCCGCAGGCGGGAAAGTCATTGTAATACTGATTTATCTTTTCTATGACCTGCACCGGCCTGAGACTCTGGCAGGCATTGTCAAAATAAATTACAGGTCTGCCCTTTATCAACTTCTGGAGTATCGGAAAATCTCTTCTTATCTTTTCAACATTGTATCCCATTTATTTTACACCTGCTGTCGCCAATTCTTCGTCAATAATTTTTTGGAAAGCCTTGAACGGTTTTGGGCCGACGATCTTCCTGTCATTTATGAAGAAAGTAGGAGTTCCTTCCAGGCCCGCCCTCGCCCCTGAATCACAGTCCTGATTGATAGTTTCCATGTATTTCTGCTCTTCAAAGCATTCATTGAACTGTTCTGTGTCAAGATCCAGCTGTTCTGCCAGCTGCAGCAATGAGCTGTCTGTCTTTGTCTCTTCTCTTTTTTCATACAACAGGTTGTGATATTCCCAGAACCTGCCCTGTTCATTTGCGCAGGCTGCGGCTATGCTCTTTTCTTTCGCAATAGGATGCGTCTCTAATGGAAAATCCTTGTAGACAAACCTTATCCTGTCTTTATATTGATCAAGGATCTTCTTGATTATGGGTTCTGCTTTCGCACTGAACTCGCAGTCGAAACAGCCGAACTCGATTATAGTTACTGCTGCATCTTCAGGACCAATTCTTGGATCGTGCTCTTCCACCTCAGGACTCACAATGACGTCTGTGAATTTGTACGGTGTCTGAAATTTTGAAGTCTGCGGTCCGCTGAGTGCTGTAAACGGGCACAAGCCGCTGTCAGACTCAGGGCCGTAGCAGTTTCCGTACTGTATGAAATTGTAAGTGCTGTACCCTGTATAGGCAAGGCTGCCAAAGAACAATATGACGAACACAATGCTTATTACACTAAAATACTTAAAGACGATCCCTGCTGTTTTCGGACTATGCTTCATCAGCCTGCCTGTTATCTTTCCCTTGATCCTTTCGTCTAAATTAGTCTTGCACTTTCTGAATGTGACCATCCGGAAAACACAGTCAAAGCTTTCTTTTGCAAGAGGCCTGAAGCTGGCAGAAAACACAGCCAGAACTCCAAATACAACCATCGCTACAATGCATATCATTCATTAACACCCACTATTAGGTTTATTCAGTCTGAACGATATTTAAAGCTTGTGCTTTTTAAACATTGTGAACTCTGCGATTTGGATTGAAGTAAACATTTATATATCACAATGCAATAAGCAGAAACATGGCGAAAAAAGAGGCAATATATGATGTCGTGATCATCGGCGGAGGGCCTGCAGGTTTGACAGCTGCAAACAACACAGCCAGAAGGGGCCTGAAGACGCTTCTTCTTGAGGCAGGCAAAAAAGCAGGCGGAAAGCCGCACCAGTTCTATCCCAACAAATGTCTTGAGGACCATCCCGGTTTTCCAGACGGCATAACAGGCGACGATCTTACCCTGCGGCTCTGGAAGCAGGCAAAGAAGGCCGGCGTCAATATCAAGAAACGCGAAGAAGTAATTGATATCGACAGTTCCAAAAAATTGATGACTGTCATCACTCCGAAAGATAAATATAAGACAAAGACAGCAATACTCTGCACAGGCATGCAGAGGACACCGCGCAAGCTTCCGCAGCTTTCTGACTACAGGGGAAAGGGCGTGCATTACATAGTGCGGAAGCCTAAATTGTACAAGAATAAGAATGTGCTGGTTGTAGGCGGAGGGGACAGCGCCTTTGACAATGCGAACTGCATGGCCCCTTATGCAAAAAAGACTACCATCATAATAAGGGGCGACAAGGCTAAAGCCAAGGCCAGCAGTGTAAAAGAGGCAAAACAGAACAACATAGACATCTTCTACAATACTGAAATAAAATCTGTCAAGACAAAGAACAAGCACCCTTCACAGATTGTATTGATTAACAACAAGACAAACGAGCCAAAAAGGATAAAGGCAGAAGAGATCATCGTCAACATAGGATATGTCACAAGCACTGATTTCCTGAAAAAAGTCGGTGTGAAAGTTAACAAAGACGGCACAGTCAAAGTGAACAACCACATGGAATCCTCTGTTCCAGGGATTTTTGCAGCAGGAGACATCTCGTCTGATGTAAAGCTGGTGAGCGTGGCATGCGGGCAGGCGGTCATAGCAGCAGTGAACACCTTCAAATACATCAACAAAAAGAAATGGAAGAAGAAAGAGCACATCTATATTCCTGAAAAGAGAGGAAGAAAGACCTGCGGAAAATAGCATTTGCATTTTTATTTCTCATATTTATTGCCGGTGATTTTATAATATCAGAAAATTAAATTTAGCAGCCATTTCCCTCAGGGTATGGCTGCTATCAAATATTTGACTTACCTTTTCTTCTTTTTAGTTGCTTTCTTCTTGGTTGTTTTCTTCTTGCTTGCTTTCTTTTTCTTTTTTGCCATACCCTCACCTCCGACAATTGTCAGGATTATAACCTGCATAAAGAGTGTAATGTCTTATCATTCTTGAGAAAAAGATTGCCTCTTTCATTTTTTAGTCGTCTACCTCTTTTATTGGATATATATTAACAGAAATATTATTTAAATCTTTCTAAAATCGAAAAGAATGTGATAAAAAAATATTAGAAAAATAAAAAACCTATTCTCCTTCTTCCCTTCTGATGACTTTCAGGCTGTCAATCTTCAAGGTTATCGGAATAGGGACTGCAGCTTCCAACAGTTCGACGACAACTTCTTCTTTTTCCTTGTCGACCTTTGTTATCTTGCATTTCTCTCTCTTGAAAGGTCCGCTGATTATCTCTGCGATGTCGCCTTTCTGGATATTTATCTCTTTCTTGACAGTCTCGACCATGTGCTCTATCTCTTCATACGGCACAGGTTCAGGAAGGACGCCCCGCGCATAAGGCACTTCAAACGCAGCAGTCTCTGCCTCTATCCTGTTGGCCGCCTCGATGAAGATATAGCTTCTCATGCCATGAGGCCTGATAACAGAATAAATCTCGAGCTTCTTCTTCTTGGCACTGGCTGCCAGAAAATCCACAACCTGATCCTCCCTGTTTGCAGTTGTCCTCAACGAAAAGATCATAGAGCCTTTATTCTCCTCTGGTTTTGATTTCTCCTCTGCCTGTTCAGCCTGTTCTTGTGTTCCTGTTTCATCTACCATTTTCAGAATCCTCCTGTAATGACATGCGCCACCATAGTAACCAGAAAACCGATCAAGCCGATGATTATCATACCGAGACCGCTCACTTTGACTATTGTCTTGAATTCGTCTCTTGTAGGCTTCTTTGTGACCTTCAAGACTCTCCTGCACTCAATAAAATAACTCTTGATTTTTTGCCATACCATTTTAC
>WJKV01000039.1 GCA_014728875.1 Candidatus Woesearchaeota archaeon
CTGATGCATTGTGGATGAGTTTGTACAATTCATTGAGTATTTTAGGCCCAAAAGTAAAAAAAGAAGCGGCTAATTTTATCGACGAGAGATATCGTGTTGCGTATGATTATGAGATATGGGATTATCAACAAGTTTCTTTTTTTAGAGCGTCAATAAAGAAAATATATAATTATATCGGCAAGTTAAAACCTAGAACTTTTGTGCAGAAAGATTGTCTTGAAGAGGCATTCAGTAAGTTGGAAGACATTGAGGTTTTAGATCAAAATGCAGGAGAAATTGCAAAAGAAAAAGTTTTGCCTGGCGAATGGTCGGTAATGTATATACTTACAGGAATTATTATTTTCTGTGTTTTTTACATCAAGGAATGGTCTTTGCACTCGATAATATTCACTATTTTGTTAACCACTGCTGTTTTGATTGTTATGTTGATTATCAGAGATTTGGATAATCTTCGTCTAAAGGGTGAATACTTGGGCTATGAGTCTGGGCAGCAAGTTTTCGATGTAATAGGAAAGCCTAGATACTATTATTATGCAGCTCTTGTTAAGGGTTATACGATGAAACCCGTAGGAAAAACCTTCAGGATAGGCTTCCACGAGCCAGGACAAAAGCCAATAATCTTGACGTTCAGGCAGGACGAAGACTGGAGAACTGTGGTGAAAAGAGCTTATTATCAAGGAAAAATGCCTGGAAAATCAGAGAAAAAAGACTAAAAAGAAGAAATGACTACAGCACATCCAGAGGGCTTCTCACTTGTTTCAGCTGTTTTGTGCTGACCTTGGTATAGAACTGAGTTGTTTGCAGGTTAGAATGCGCCAAGAGCTCCTGTATGAGCCGGATGTCAGTGCCTGCCTCCAGCAGGTGCGTGGCGAACGCATGCCTCAGAAGGTGGCAATACACCTTCTTCTTGATGCCTGCCTTTGCAGCTGCCCTGTGCAGCGCTTTCTGCGCATATCTGATGGTTATCGCGCCTTTCCTGCCCGGAAACAAGAACCCGTCTTTAGTGCCTTCGATAGAAGGAAGATATTCTTCCAGATCTACTATAACTTTGTCAGACAATATGAAGAACCTGTCCTTTCCGCCCTTTCCCTTTCGTATGAGGCCTGTCTTGTCTCCAAGATTCAGATCTTTCTTCTTTAGGCCTACGCATTCAGCCACCCTGAGCCCGCTGCTATACATCAGCTCAATCAGCAGCTTATCTCGCAGATTGTCTGTATTTTCTATCAAATCTCGGATTTCCTGCTTTGTCAGGACCTCTGGCAGCTTCCTCTGCTTCTTGGGGGTCTTGATGTCAACTGTGATCTTTCTTTTCAGGACCTCATCATAGAAAAACCTCAAAGCACTCCGTGCCAAAGCCACTGTCGCAGGGTCATTGCCCTTGTCTGTCAGCCGGAAGGCAAGGTAGGATTTGATGTCATCAGTGGTCACTTGGTTCGGTTGCTTGCCAACAAATTTCAGAAAATCAAGATTGTAGTAGACATAGTTGCGGACAGTCTGCTCTGACTTGCCCTGAATCTTCAGCTCTGTGCTGATTTTTTTCACAATGTCTGTTTTTTTGACTGTAATCGCCTCTTTGTTCGCACAATATACATTGTGCGAACTTGTATATAATTATTGTGTTTCTGGGACCCCTCTCTAAAGTATGCAAATACAGCAATCGGATTTGATAATCGAAGAAATCGCAAGAATTAAGGGCTGAAACCTAAGAATTCTTAATATGTGCGGCCGAGATGGCCAGGAGTTTTGTAATATTCAAAGATTGGCTTGGACAACAATAGCTGGACCCTGTAGATTTCGCATTCTTTTTCCAGTTCTATCCTGGGCGGAGGAATCACTTCCCATGTTGACAGGATAATCTTCCTTGTTTGAGTTGTTCGCTTTGCACCGGATGTGCCTCTTTCATGGACAACAGCCACTGCATTGAAATTCATTTCCAAAACACCTTCGATCACTGCCCTGTCGATCTGGTCCCTCAGTCTGGTGTAAGTGTCATAAGGTGTTAATAAATTCGCACTCGAGATGTGCCCTGTCCTTTTCCTGTATTGGATGTGGTCCTCATTGACATCCAGGGGTATTCTAAGAAGATGGCCAGGCGCAGCTTCTCTTAGATCGTCAGTGCACAGGATCTCGCACAGCCTGTCCAGTGCCTTCGCCTCTGTCATTACCTCGCCTGGATGTGTCTTGACAGCATCAACCTTGTTGGCTGCCTGTACAATATCGCGCAGAGCGCTCTTCAAAGGCGTGATCTGGTAAGCATGCCTGAGCCTGCCTTCGTTCTTGACAATGTATAGGCCCCAGATTCTTCTTCCTATTCTTGATGATCTCGCTCTTGGTCTTCTTGGCCTTTTTTTCATCTGAATCTTACCTAGAATATATTTGAGATGCTGGCTGAAAGGTCTGAAATTGTGCCAGAAAGCCGTTTCAGGATTCCTTTCTGCCTGGTTTCAGGCACTATCCATCCGTTCTTGAAGTACAGATATCTGTTAGCCTTCAAATTGCATGTTGGATCTTCGCAGATCCTTATGTTCCTGACCTGTTCTGTGAATGATTTTGAAGAGCTGAATCTGCCTGTCTCATTCCCGCAGAAGCCGCATTCCAGATCATAATCGAGCATATAGCTGTTATCTGCGATGTTCGTGAAGCTTTTTATCTTGTATAGGGGAATGTCTGTGGGTCCGCTGCTTCTCAGCCTGTTCAGAAGCATGTTGTATCTTAGAATGAGGAATCTTGCAGAAGTTATCTTGCCTTTTCTCAGCTTTTTTACTATGCTGTCTTCTAGACACACTATCTTTTCATATTTGTATAACTTCATTATCTTGCCCCGATTGCCCCTCTATTCCTTTCACATTGGGCCCAATATTTAAAACTTACGCAATCAAAAAGTTTATATACCGTCGAGCCTCTGCTGTGATAAGAGGTGATACAATGGAGATTGTTCTTGAAGGAAAAATCAAAGGCAAGCCTAAATTGATAGAGGGTTTTCCTGGACTAGGTCTTGTCGGAACTATTGCTACTGAATTCTTAATCGAACAGCTGAAGGCCAAGCCAATAGGCTCGATTACAGGCTCGGAGATACCTCCTTTAGTCGCTGTTCACGACAATAAGCTGGTGAAACCTATTGGTTTGTTTTATGCAGAGAAGCAGAATCTGCTCATCCTGCACGTAATAAGCGGCATACCTGGAGCAGAGAACAAGATTGCGGACCTGCTTGTGCAGAAGATAAAGCAGTGGAATGTCTCAGAGATAATCAGCGTCGAGAGTGTTGCAGCCCCTCTTCTCAAAAAAGAAACAAAAGAAGGCAAGGGATACTATTACTGCAATAATGCTTCTTGCAAGAAAAAGATGAAAGCTTTGGGCCTTGACGAGCTGAAAGAGGGTATAATAATGGGTGTAACAGGCGCTCTGATGCTTAAGGCAAAGAAACTGCCTTTGACATGCATATTCGCAGAGACCCACACAAAGCTTCCTGACAGCAAGGCAGCAGCAAAGATAATAGAGGTGCTGAACGGCTACCTGGACTTGAAAATCGACGTAAAACCTCTGCTGAAAAGCGCAGAAGAGTTCGAGCATAAGATAAAGAATCTTATACAGAAAGCAACGCAGGCAAGCAAGACAAAGGATAAAAAGAAGCTCAGCTATGTAGGCTAGAATTTTCTGTTTTTCTTTTTTTATTTTTTAATTCTTTTCAATATGGAAAACAATTGTTAAAAAACTTTAATTTTCTCTAATATATTTTAATTATAATCATAATTATAATTATTAATCTTTGATTAAAGATTTTATTCTACAACAGGATTAGTATTTTTAATTTTTTCTGAAAAGATTTGATTGTAAGTTTTCCAGAAATTTTTTGCTATAAATGCGAGTAAAGTTTCAGTAGATCTTGTAGGCTTTTTAGGTTTTGCAGGAGCATATGTTTCTTGCTTTTTTCTAGGTTCTATTTTAATTTTGCCCTTAGGATCAATCATTTTAACCAATTCAAGTTGTTCAGGGGTAGTTACGTATTTTCCGTCGTGCTTAATTTTATAATTGTTCAAATGATCAGGTGTTGGATGGTGCTTTCCCGACGGGATTTCACCTATCCATCTAGTAACTGAACCGTCTGCATTCAATGTTCCCCAGGTAGGGTCTATCGTGCAATTATTTCCATTATACCTAAGGAAATAAGGATACTGTGCTTCAACCCACACATGCCTTCCTCTTCCTCTGCACGAACCTTTTACTACATTTGAATATAAACCTGCAGTCTGCATTAGTATTTGTAAAATGTCTGCAATATGTCTGCATACTCCACCGTCTTTGTATGCTGCCATGTCGATTGTCAAATCCTCATCGCCGTATTGTCTATTAACATAAGGTATTTTTTTGACAACATAATCGTATAGAGTCTTGTACACTTCTTTATGATTTTTGTTATCAATAGCAACAGATTTTGCAAAAGCCATTTCTTCAAGCCATTCTTCCTTGCTTATTCTGAACTTTTTTCTTTCTTTTTCTCCGCTATTTCTTCCTGTATTCCTTGCATCACTTCCCATGTCAGTATAACCTTCCATCAAATACAAAGGGATTCCTTGGAAAATTTGATCTCCTTCGGATCTAAAAGCTAATTTATCAAGCAGAATTTCAAGTTTTACAGCCTCTCTGCAAACTCTGGATATTTCTATATCAAGTTTATCAGCAACATATTTTATTGAGACATTGAGTGCATTGATTTGTTTAATAGGATTGTTTTGATATGAGGGAAGAAATAATTCTGTTGCATATTCTCTGGCCATTTCATCTTCTTTCTCTTGATCGAACCCTGCATAAGTATAATCTTCAGCAGCGATTTGATATAATACGCCATTCATAAGTGCTTTTTGGATATCTAATGAACTTGCTTGTGTCATTTTAGTAATTTATCTATTGTGGGTTTATAAAGCTTACGGTTTTGTCATCACCGGGCGGGGACAAACAAAACAAGAATTCTCTAGTCTTCTGTTTTCTTTATTGAAATATTTGATGCGATCATCTAAATCTCTGCCTAATCTCTTTGCTTCTTTGTTTAATCTTTCTGCTTCTCTTACTATTGCCTGCGGATCTTCGCTATAGAAATTCAGCCCATAACCTTTAAAAACCACCCTCAACAGAAGCTTGATATGAACGATGTTTTGCACGAGCATTATGAGGAGGTCAAGGACATGTTTGGTTTTGGAATAGAAGGCTTCAAACGGAAAGTGATCGCAGCCTTCAGAAAGATGAAGCAGGAAGTAAAGACAGCAAATGAGTGGATCTTCTATCTCGACAGGAACCAGAGAGACATGGAATTCAAGATAAAAGAGCTGGAAAACAAAGTAAAGATGCTCGAGCAGATGCAGAAAAAGAAGGTTTATGTTTATTGATTTTCTAATATGTGTATAGTCTGGCGTAGCAATAAAATTTAACAGACTATCGGCAAAGACTCGTAAACACAGTCAGAAACAGAATAAAGCGAAGCACACTATACACATTAATAACAGACAAAAATAACATCCTTGTCTTCTTCGATTGTTTCTTTCACATCAAACAGACTGTTGATCAGCGTTATTATCTTGTTTTTCTTTTCTTGTTCAACTTTCTTTAGCACACTAAGAATAAATCTTCTACCAACCCTCTTTATTTCTTGCAGACCTTTTTTTATGTCATTGAAGTTGTGTATTGCAGTCAGACAAATGACAACGTCAAACTGTTTGTCTTTGAACTGCAATTGTTCTGCTCTTGCACAGGTTGTTTTGTCAGGATAACCAGGATGCTGTTTCAGCAGTTCTTCTGATGGATCGACTGCAAACGCACCTTTCGGCGTGCTTATCCCGGTGCCGCATCCCACGTCGAGAATTTCTTCCTTTTTCGGTTTTAGTTTTTCTAAAACTTGTTCAACTATCTGCATCTTTTTTCTCTGCTCTTCGCCGTGCAGTTCATTGTATGCAGGCGCGATTTCATTGTAATATGCCATGCTTCTTTGTTTTATTTATTGATGTTTTTATTGTTTTTGCTTATTTTTAGAGAAAAGCTTAAAAACCTTCTTTATTCTCGATGATGTTATGGGAAGAAAGCTGTTGATTGCAAAGTCATTGTTCAGGCAGTTTCCAGGACTGCATATCGGGATAGTCATAGCCAGAGGCATCAATAATACTGTGAAATCCGAGGAGATAATGAAGAAGACAAGGCAGAAAGAGCTGGAGATAAGAGGCAGGCTTACAAAATCTGAACTTTCAGAGCATCCGAATGTCAAACCATGGCGTCTGGCATATAGTTGGTTCGGTGCAAAGCCAAAAAAGTACAAGTGCAGCATCGAAGCCTTGCTTTTAAGGATTCTTGGAGGAGATAATCTGCCTGACATAAATGCGCTTGTCAATCTTTACAATTTTGTTTCCATCGACAAACTTTTGCCTATAGGTGCTGACGACCTGGACAAGATAGATGGGGGCATAAGACTGACACAGGCAGAAGGGAACGAGAAATATGTAGAGATAGGCACGCTGGAGGAAAAGAATCCAAAAGAGAACGAAGTTGTCTATATGGACGACAAGGAAGTTCTTTGCAGGAGATGGAACTGGAGAGAGAGCGAAAAGACAAAACTTACAGAGGACACAAAGAATGTCATTGTCTATGCAGAGTCCCTGCTCGGAAAAGAGCTTGCAGAGCAGACAGTGAACGAACTTGCAGAGCTTATGAAAGATGTTGTCGGCGGAGAGATAAATACTTTCATCCTGGATGAGCAGCACAATGCCTTAAACATAGAGACAGGAGAACTGCACGAAGAAGGCTTTGGTGTAGAAGCAGAGAAAAAGACAGAAGAGGAAAAAGAACTGGAAGCAGAAAAAAAGGATATTGAAGAAAAGCAGAAAAAGCACGACCAGAAAGATCTGCCAAAGAAAGGTCTGAAAAAGAGTGCACTGCATTGGGCAGACGCGATCGCAGAAGAAGTCATAGAAAGAGTAGAGAGAGACCCTATGC
>WJKV01000040.1 GCA_014728875.1 Candidatus Woesearchaeota archaeon
TCCGGCAGACAACAGTTCATTCATCAACCAGACACAGATAAATTTCACAGGCTACGGAGCAGATGCAGAAGACGGAAACATCACGCAGGCAAACCAACTGGTATGGAACAGCAGCATCGACGGAAATTTCGGGAACGGAACGAGCGTCAACATCTCTACTTTATCAGCAGGCCTGCATAATATATCGCTGACTGCGATAGACAGCGGAAATTTGACAAATACCGCAACCATCACACTAAACATTTCAAGGACACCGAACACAGGGCCTTTGGCGAACATCACGTCTCCTGCAGACAACAGAACTTTTGTCAACCAGACGCAGATAAATTTCACAGGCCATGGAACAGATGCAGAAGACGGGAACATTACTCAGACAAATCAATTGGTTTGGACATCGAGCATCGATGGGAATTTCGGGAACGGAACAAGCGTGAATACAACTTCGCTTACTGTAGGGCTGCACAACATAACCTTGAATGTCACAGACAGCGAAGGAATGAGCAATACAACAAGAATTACAGTCAACATAACAAAACAGAACGATCCTCCTTACATTGTCAATATCACAGCGCCTCCAACAGGCAGTTTCTTCTTTAACGGCACCCAGATTAACTTCACAGGCTTTGCAAATGACACAGACGACGGCCCTCTCGCAGGAAACAGCATGGTATGGACATCAAATATCGACGGGAATTTCGGGAACGGAACAGGCGTTAATATCTCAACACTGTCTTCAGGGATCCACAACATAACATTGACAGCGATAGACAGCCTGAACCTGACAGCTGCAGACTCGATAACAATATCAATAAACCAGACACCTGTATTCAGCACAATCATCAACAGCACTGTCTTCGGCACTTTCTATACATATATTGTCACTGCGAACATCACAGGGATCTACGGAAGTTACATCTATTACAGCAATGTGAGCAACAACAGCACGCAGATCAATCTTTCAAATGTGTCCTATTCAAACATAATCAACTCATACCTTACAAACTGTACCTCGACAAACAGCACGATAAACAACAGCATACTCACAAGATGCACAGCCAACAATGCCCTTGTCAAAGGCTACACAGGTTCAGACTGTGTGATTAACAACAGTGTCGCGGATCCTCCTGTCCCGAACAATTTCATACAGAACAGCTCCATCTCTGCGAGCTCCAGCGTCAATTATTCAGACGTGAGGGACAGCACAATCCTGTCCAGCGCAGTATTGTTCAGCGATTTCTTTTCATCTTACGCCTCAAACAGCGGGATCAATAATAGTTTTGTTAACAACAGCATAATCGTGAATGGAAGCGTGGTCATGGACAGCCAGCTTAAAGGTGTTACTGCAAATAATAGCATAATCATAAACAACAGCGATGTTTCTGGCACATCATTATATCAAAGCGTGATCTTGCAGGGGAAAGTTTATGATTCCACATTGAATGTGGCAGGCGTAAGAAACAGCACAGTCTATAATTCAACCCTTTATAATGTCACCATCATAGATCAGGACAGTTATGTTGCGGGCATCAATTCCCAGAGCACAAACATCACAGACAGCCAGGCTTACGACTCTAATTTCACTTCTAGTTATGTAGACTTTGACAGCTATATAGACCAAAGCACAGTAAGCAACAGCTGGGTCCTTGACGGGGACATACACAGCTCGACCATAC
The DNA here is from genome assembly GCA_014728875.1 of Candidatus Woesearchaeota archaeon. Taxonomy (GTDB): domain Archaea; phylum Nanobdellota; class Nanobdellia; order Woesearchaeales; family WJKV01; genus WJKV01. Next base: position 1,674 of record WJKV01000040.1, read on the forward strand.
TGAACAGCATTATTTATAATCAAACAATAGTCGATAACAGTTTTGTCAACAGCAGTTTGATCCTGCAAAGCAATATTGGGGGTAATTCTATAGTGCACAATTCGACAATGTATCTAGTAAATGCTTCAAACTGCACAGTCCAGGACAGTTTCGTCATGAACCTGTCAATTTCAGACGCAATAATCACAGACGCAACAATCTCAGGCTATACAATAATCAACGGAACAATCACTGTCGGCAATGCGACGTACAATGCCACGCAGAACGGCCCTGCAAATTTCACTGATTTTGTCAATGTGGGGCCTACAGCAAGCATCCAGAGCATTACAGGGCTCACAGCAGGAAGCGCAACAACCTTTGTCACAGATTCACAGGATCCTAATACAAATTCAAATTTGAATGATACTTTGACTTATACCTGGCATTTCGGCACTTCCAGCGGAACTACAAACACAACAACCAACAGCACAAGCTACAGTTCTGTTGTCTATAACACTGCCGGAACCTATACCGTGACTTTGACTGCTACTGACAGCTTCGGCAAGCAATCAAATACAACGCAGACGATAACCGTTGCCCAGCCTTCCGGAGGAGGAGGCGGGCAGCCTAATACAGTATACATAGGGACAAGAAGAAGCAGAGGCGGCGGTGGAGGAAGCAGTGCATCTTCATACGGCGCCAGAATCTATGAGATAAATCTTTCAAAGGGGCCTGTAACAAGATTCGCCACCATAGATAATAAATTCGTATTCTATTACAAGGAAGAAAAGCACACAATACATGTATTGGATGTTGACAATACATTTGTCAAGGTGGAAGTGCACAGCGAATCCTGGCCAAAAGAAATGATTATGAAGAAAAATGAAACAGCCTATTTTGAACTTGATGGAGACTATACTTATGATCTGGCAATCACTCCTATGGATATAAGATACAGGAACAGCAGGCTAAGGATAGGGCTTGTAGAGGAAGATGTTCCTTTACACTTGCATTCACAGTTAAACAGGGCAAGATCCAGAGAAGCAGAGGATGATCTGGCAGACGAGCTTGTCAGGGAAGTGGAGCTTAGGAAAAAGCTGCTGGCAGATGAGGAAGCAGAAGAACAAGAAGATTCTACTGCAGATGACGAGAAAAAAGAACAAACAGAAGACAAAGAAAAAAGCAATGTCATTTTTGCTCTTGGTGTAATAGCCTTAGTCATAATATTGCTGGGCATCCTGGCATATGTCTTTCCGAGCCAGTCACTGGAGACTGCAATAGTCACTAAAAAGGTATCAAGAAACGTAATAGTCAGGCCTGCCAAAAAGGGACTGAGGATCATACTGAAAAAAGTGCTCATTGACCTGTGCAGATGGGATCCTTACTGAGAGGGACGACAGAGACAGGGTTTCCACCGCAACCTTTATAAAGGCCCTGTCGTTTTCTGCATTCTAGCACACAGATAAAAATCTGAGGCATCCTCGATGCCCGTCGTAGCGCGCAAGCGCACCATTAACGAAAAAAGCAAAAAGATTAAGAAAGGTAAACAACTATGGTAACCGCTTTTGATGCAGATCCGCAGGTATTGATTGAAAGGACTGCAAAGGAATTGAAGAATAACAGCAAGATTCAGCCCCCGGAATGGGCAAAGTTCGTAAAGACAGGCAGCCATAAGGAGAAACCGCCTATTAATCCTGATTGGTGGCATGTGAGAGCTGCAGCTGTTCTAAGATCTGTTTACATTAAAGGTCCTATCGGTGTTTCAAAGCTGAGGACCAAGTATGGTGGAAAAGTCTACAGGGGCAAAAGTGTAAAGCCTCCTCATTTCAGAAAATGTTCTGGTTCTATTATCAGGAAGATTCTCCAGCAATTGGAATCTGCAGGCCTGCTGGAAAAAGAAGACAAGAACATCAAGAAAGGAAGAAAAGTCAGCGGCAATGGCAGGAAATTCCTGGATAACATTGCAAAAGAGATAGTTCCTGTGCAGGAAAAGCAAGCGCAAAAGAGCACAGAACCTGAACAGAAGCCTGCATCTGCTCCAGAGCAGGAAAAAGAAAAATTAAAAGAACAGCAAAAACCGGCAACAGAAGAAAAAAACAAAGAAAAAAAATAAAATGGCACGATACAAACATCCGTCAAGGAAAAAAAGATTGATCAAAAAGCACGGTCAGACAAAATGGGCGCCTTTTTGGGCAGTCTTGAAGAAGTTCCCAAAGAGAAGGGTCCATCCGGCCAGGATCACTAATGTAAAGAGAAACTGGAGACGGATCAAGACCAAGGCGTAAAAATGGCCAAGAAAGCAGAGAAATCCAAAGCGCTTGAGCGCAGCTATAATATTCCTCTTAGAAAGGAATTTCAAAAGGTTCCTCGTTATAAGAAGACAAAGCGTGCAGTGAAGACTGTCAGAGAATTCTTATTGAAGCACATGAAAGCAGACGAAGTCAAACTAGGGCCGGAATTGAACAAGAAACTCTGGGAGAACAGCATCAGGAACCCGCCTCATCATGTCAAGGTCACCGCAGTAAAAGAGGAGATAGAGAACAAGCAGATAGTCAAGGCAGAATTAGAAGGCATCAAATTCAAGACGATCACGGCAAAGCCCAAGGTCGAGAAGGAAGCAGGCATTGCAGGCAAACTGAAATCTGTTGTCCAGAAAAAAGAAGAGGCAACAGAGAAGCTTGAGGACCTGGCAGGCAAGACAGAAGAGAAAAAGAAAGAAAAGACAGCAGAAAAAACAGAGACGAAAGAAGAAACAAAGAAAGAGGAAAAGAAAGCAGCTGCAGAGAAAAAAGAAGAGATCAAGACAGAGAAAAATAAGCCTGAAGAAAAAGAAAAACCAAAACCTGCAAAAGCAGAGGAAAAGAAAGAATAGTTAAGACAGAAACATCATAAAATAAGAACTTTTTTCTACCACGCGATCATTCTGTGCGCTTTCTTGAAAAGATTGTATAAAAGGAAGGAACTGCCCACTGCGCTTTCGTAAGCGCTCGCAAGATTCTTCTCGACTTCATATTTTTTAGGTTTTTTGCCTTTTTCTTTTTTTCCGAGCGAAGGCAGTTTCACAAAGATCTCTATAAGGTCCTTGAATCCGATAAAGACATAGGCAAAAGGTTCGATCGGCTGATACCACGGCTTTTTCTCAGGCATTGTGATTTTTGCTTCTGATTCTGCTTTCAGTTCTTTTTTTGCCTCCTCATAGGTTATGTTGCCTTCTGCTTCCTTAAGGAATATCTTCAGATCGTCTCCAATCGCGTCCATGGCTTCTTTGACGCCCTCGCTCAGGTCGCTAAGCAGGCTCAGGTCTTCCTGCTCCTTGAATATTCTGTATGCCATCAACTGGTCGCTTGTCATCGCCCTCGCATTGAAGGTTATCTCTACCCTGCCTGAAAATTTAGTTGTAGGTGCCTGATATTTCTGGCTGAACTCTGTCTCTGGCGTTGCCCGAAAACCAAAGACAAGATTTACAACTGAATGGTAAGGCCCGGACGCCTTTCCGACTGCAAGCAGCTCGATCTCCATCAAGGTCTGCTCTATTGCAACGATCAAATCCGCCCTGTCCTGGAAAGACATGTTAAGCTTCAGTCTTTGCGCAGTCTTCATATACGGCTTTATCCACTGCATGTACATCTTTATGGTATTATAATGCTGTTTAAGATAGCTGAGCATGAACCTTTTTCTCGTCTCCAGACTTCTTTTGTAGTTCTTTCTCCAGATCGCGTATGCTTTTAATTTCTTTACGAGCGCTTCCTTCACTTTCCTGTTAAGGCCGCTCATGCTTCCGACTATTTTTTCAACTTTTGTCTGGTCAAATATATGCGTATGAAGGAATACTTCAGGCAGGGTTATGAAACCGACCTGGCTGCCCAGGCCGTATACGCTGCTCGGATTCTTTGCCCCTCCCTCGACAAGCGTGATCCACATGTCTTTTATTGCGATTTCTGCTGCATTCATCTCGCCGCCGGGCTTTTCCACCCCGAACTTCTCCCCTTCATAGACAAGATCAAGCCTGTCGTGTATGATCTTTAATTCCCTGACTATCTTGAACAGTTCTGGCTTAATCAGCCTGTTTACACTTATCAGATTGTTGCTTATCCTGTCCTGTATGGCCTGCAGGCTCTGTATCATGTTCCTGTGGAACGCGCTAGCTTCTGAAGCGCTGTAAGTGTCTGTGACTTTCCTGATGTCCTTTATTCCCATGTCGTCCTTTAAGAAACCGACTACCCAGAAATAAACAGGCTCGAGCTGCTGCTGGTATTTTTCATTTATCAGCTTGAAAGATTTTACAGGCTCTCCTGCAAATTTCTGAAGAAACTTGGCGTCGATGCTTTTCATGAATTTTTCCTTTTCAGCATCGCTTTTCAACTCTTTTAATTGTGAACGAATAAGATCATTGATTGCTTTATCCTTGTCTTTTATCTTTTTATTATCCTTGATCTCTTTTATCTTGTCTGCAAATGTTTTCTCTTTAGCTTTTGCCACCTATCCTTCA